>JAJQEC010000080.1 GCA_021201815.1 Candidatus Azobacteroides sp.
TTTCATATAAAATGGAATATTCCTTCTTGTTTTCTTTCTATATGAAATTGATTTTTTCAGGTCAGTGTAAAAAATATTCTTACTCTTTTTAACTCTTAGTATTTAAATTTTAATTTTTCCATCCTTTTTCGGGACTTTGCAACTTATTGATTTTTAAATTATAAGTATTGTTAATAACTCGTTGATAACTTTTTGTGGGGAAAAGTGGGGAGAAGTGGAATATCGTTATATCTTTACATCGAAAAAAACTGATTTTCAAAAAAATGATAAGCTTTTTAGGAAATATTGATGCGAAAGTTGACCATAAAGGAAGAGTAGCCATTCCGGCTCAATTCCGGAAAATCCTGCAAACTGCGGGACATACGGCGCTCGTATTAAGGAAAGATATTTTTCAGCCTTGCTTGTCATTATATACGCAGGAAGTCTGGGAAGAAAACATTGCCCAGTTGCGCTCCCGTCTGAATAAATGGAACGAAAGACATCAGTTACTCTTCCGCCAGTTTGTAATGGATGTGGACCGGGTGGAGATTGATAATTCCGGAAGAATCCTAATTCCGAAAAGATATTTACAGATGGTGGATATTGTCTCTGAAGTACGTTTTCTGGGAGTAGAGAATATCCTGGAAATATGGTCTAAAAGTGCATTGGAACAACCATTGGTTTCTGTTACGGATTTTAGTAATGAAATTCAGGAATTAATGAATGAATAATTTTATCTTTGCATAAATTTTATAAAACATACCAAAAAATCAAAAAATACCTTTATGACAGATGTTTACCACATACCTGCCCTTTTACAGGAATGCATAACCGGTCTGAATATAAAACCGGACGGTGTATATGTGGATGTTACATTCGGCGGAGGTGGCCATTCACGGGAAATACTGACTCATCTTTCTCCGGAAGGGCATTTGTATGGTTTTGATCAGGATCTGGATGCTGCAACCAATATTCCGGAAGATGAACGGTTCACATTTGTCCATAGTAATTTCCGTTTTTTATCCAACTTTATGCGGTATTACGGCGTGGATCAGGTAGATGGTATTTTAGCTGATCTGGGCGTATCCTTTCATCATTTTGATCAGGCGGAACGTGGGTTTTCCTTCCGGTTTGACGGAGCATTGGATATGCGGATGAACCGGAAAAGTCTGAAAAGTGCTAAAGAAATTCTTAATCATTATAGTAAGGAACAACTGGCTGATCTTTTTTATTCTTACGGAGAATTAAAAGCATCCAGACGAATCGCTGATCGTATTATAAATTACCGGCAGAAAAAGGCAATTGTGTCTGTTCCGGAATTTGTTGAACTGATCCGGCCCTGTTTGTCAAAGAAACAGGAAAAAAAAGAACTGGCACAGGCATTTCAGACATTACGGATGGAAGTAAATCAGGAAATGGATGCGCTAAAGGAAATGTTAATGCAGGCAAAAAAGATATTAAAGCCGGGAGGAAGACTGTCCGTAATTTCTTATCATTCCCTGGAAGACCGTCTGGTAAAGAATTTTCTCAAAACAGGAAATTTTGAAGGAAAACAAGTAAAAGATTTCTATGGCAATATAGAATCTCCTTTTACACTCATTACCCGGAAACAGATTGTTCCTACGGAAGAAGAGATTAGCCGTAATCCCCGGTCACGGAGTGCTAAATTGCGTATTGCGGAAAGAAAGCAGGAAGCATGAGTAAGAAAAAGAAAAAAAAGAAGAAACTGACAGCTACATTGGGTGAAATTCTCGGTGGGGATGTGCTGGAGCGTAATTTGTTGTCGAAGCATCTTGCTTTGATTCTCTGGATCGTGTTTCTTATTTTTGTTTATATGAGTTACGGATACAATGCGTTTTCACAACTGAAAGAAATTGAAACGCTACAGAAAGACCTGATTCGTGTAAAAAACGAGTCGTTGAATCAATCGGTCGAACTGGTAGAAAAAAGCCGTAGAACAAATATCAATCATTTGATTGATACCCGCAGGCTGGATTTGAAAGAATCCCAGGCTCCTGTGTATGTAATAACAGAAGAACCGGAAAAAAAATAGGATAAGTAATACATGGAGAAAAAAAGGATTATTATCGTATTCGGAATTTTCGTGATCTTACTTTGTACGATCATGGGATTTGTCGTATACCGGGTATCCTATTTTTCTGTAGATAAGGGAAAATGGGCGGAATACGGGGAAAAACGGTTGCATGTAGTAGATACCATTCCCGCAGAACGGGGAAATATTTATGATTGTACGGGACACCTGCTTTCCAGTACATTACCACAATATACTTTTTACCTGGATTTCTCCAACCTGGCCTCTGTACGTTGGAGAGGGGCTTCCGAAGTACTGGAAAATAAAGATGCTGCTAAAAAGGCAACGATGCTGGATGCTTATCATTTTTACCTGGATTCGTTGGCTTATTACTTATCAAAGGAATTTAAAGATAAAACTCCTAATCAATATAAGAAACATCTGAATGAAGGACTGAAAAAGAAAAGCGGTTATTACCGGATCACCACCCAACGGGCTTCTTATCAGCAGATGATGCGTATAAAAGATTTTCCTTTCCTCAGAATCGGTATCCGGGAACAGAACATTGACGGCTATACCGCTTATAAATCCAATCATAGCGGATTGATATCGGTTGTGGAAGTAAAAAGAAAGAAACCGTATGGTTCCCTGGCTTTCCGCACAATCGGCGAAATCCATCTTGACCGCAGGATGGGTGGAAAAAACGGACTGGAATATGCGTATGATTCTTTGCTGAAAGGAGAACCCGGACTCGGAAGGTATGTATATGCCACCATGAACGTGCCGGTCGGCAACCGGGAAGTAAATCGCTTAAAATCTTTAAAAGTAACCATTAAAGAGCCGGAAGCCGGAAAAGATATTATATCCACGATTGACATTAACATGCAGGAAATAGCAGAAAAGGCATTGCGGAAGAAGCTTATGGAGCATAATGCCAAAAACGGAATGGCTGCTATTATGGATGTGAAAACAGGGGAAATCAGGGCTGTTTCCAATTTGATGAAAACCCGCAGTGGCATGTATGAAGAAGGACGGAATGAAATGCTGGTCGGACTGTATGAACCGGGATCTACCTTTAAAACTGCAGCTATGATGGCAGCATTGGAAGACGGAGTCGTTCATGTAAATGATCCGGCTCTGGACGGAGAAGGTGGGGTCTGGAATTTTCAGAAAGGAATAAAGCCTATCCGGGAACATAACTGGAGGCGGGGTGGATATCAAAGCCTTACCGTTCCTCAGGTTTTATATAATTCTTCAAACATCGGTATTTCAAAGATTATCCTGAAAGGATATCGATCCGACCCGGAGCGGTTTCTGAACAGGCTGGATGAGATGGGGATTACTCGTCCGATGGAGCTGGAAATACCGGGAAGCCATATTCCACAGGTAAACCATCCGGGTACAAGGCATAAAAGGGATGAGAATTCCATGCTGGGAGCCTGGTCTGCCACTACGTTACCCTGGATGTCCTTTGGGTATGAGTTGCTACTCCCTCCTATTTACACCTTGTCTTATTATAATGCAATTGCTAATAACGGAAGTTTTCTGAAACCGGTTTTTGCACAGGCAGTAAGTAAGAACGGAAAAATTTTAGAGACTTTCGAACCGGAAGAACTGATCTCTTCTATTTGTTCACCCGGTACACTTTCTGCTATTCAGGAGATGCTGCTGGGTGTGGTCGAAGAAGGCACCGGAAGACCAGTGAAATCGGATTATATGCTTATTGCCGGGAAGACCGGTACTACACAGATTCCCAATACCGGACAGGTAAATACATCTTTCTGCGGATATTTCCCGGCGGATAATCCCCGGTATAGTTGTTTTGTCATGGTGTGCGGAATCGATAGCTATCTTTCTGCAGGAAAAACAGCAGGAGAAGTTTTTAAGAATATCGCGGAACAGGTATATGTCGCAAATATGAAAGTGCCTGTAAAAGAAGCAAAAGATACCCTGAATCCCTTAATTCCTTATATAAAATACGGAAATACAAAAGAAACAGAAATGGTCTTGAAAAGGCTGGACCTTATGTATACGAATGCAGCCAATACGGATTGGTTGAAACAGGTTTCGTCGGAGAACAGCATTCAACTGGATGGTATCAGATTCTCGCAGGATGTAGTGCCGGATGTGTTCGGAATGGGAGCAAAAGATGCGGTGTATTTACTTGAGTCGTATGGTCTGAAAGTGAAACTCAATGGCAGAGGAAAAGTCTCGGCACAGAGTATCAAAGCAGGAACGGCAGTCCGGAAAGGGGAAACAATCACTATAAATCTTATGTAATAACAGCTTAGCAATAAGAATCTTATTATGAATATACAACGACTTATCAAGCCTCTTAAGATCATATATAAACAAGGAGAAAATTCTTGTGAAATCATAGGATTACATTCCGATTCAAGGAAAATACAAGAAGGATTTTTATTTATAGCCGTAAAAGGGACACAGTCCGACGGGCATGATTATATTGAAAAAGCAATTTCACAAGGAGCCATTGCGATTGTTTGTGAACAGCTTCCGGAAAGTATTTCTCCTGAGATATATTATATTCAGGTAGAAGATACCGCGGAAGCATTAGGCATACTGGCTTCCCAATGGTTCGATAATCCTTCGGAAAAGTTTAAATTGGTAGGAATAACCGGTACAAACGGAAAGACGACAGTAGCTACGTTATTATACCAGATGTTCCGGAATTTCGGGCATAAAGCCGGACTTTTGTCTACCGTACGGAATTATGTGAATGAGGAGATCTTTGAAACTACTCATACTACTCCTGATCCTATTACCATGAATGAATTGATGGCAAAGATGGTACAGGCAGGATGTGAGTATGTTTTTATGGAAGTAAGTTCTCATGCGGTTGAACAGAAGCGAATTGCGGGTCTGGTATTTTCGGGAGGTATTTTTACCAACCTGACCCGTGATCATCTGGATTATCATAAAACATTTGATGCTTACCTGAAAGCGAAGAAAACCTTTTTTGACCAACTTCCTTCATGTGCTTTTGCATTGACAAATTTCGATGATAAGAACGGAATGGTGATGCTGCAGAATACAAAAGCTGAAAAACACCTTTATTCTTTACGTTCTCTTGCCGATTATAAAGGCCGCATCCTGGAAAACCATTTTGAAGGAATGCTGATGGAAATAAATAAACATGAAATTTCCGTTCATTTTATCGGGAAGTTCAATGCGTATAATCTCCTGGCGGTATTCGGAGCTGCTTGTTTATTAGGAAAGGATGAAGAAGAAGTATTGGTGCAGTTAAGTGTCCTGACACCGGTAGATGGCCGCTTTGAACCCATTCGTTCTCCACAGGGAATTACGGCGATTGTTGATTATGCTCATACGCCTGATGCATTGACAAATGTATTGGTGAGCATAAAAGAAATTATTGAAAATCAGGGAAGTCTTATCACAGTGGTTGGTGCCGGAGGCAACCGGGATACAGGGAAACGTCCTTTAATGGCAAAAGAAGCTGTGAAATATAGCGACCGGCTTATTTTGACATCCGATAATCCCCGGTTTGAAGATCCGGAAACAATTATTCAGGATATGTATGCCGGCCTGGATAATGAGGAAAAAAGGAAAACCCTTTGTATCACTGATCGGAAAGAGGCCATAAAGACAGCGATTATGCTAGCTAAGCCAAAAGATATTATTCTCATTGCGGGTAAAGGACATGAGAATTATCAGGAGATAAAAGGGGTCAAACATCATTTTGACGACAAGGAAGTCGTACGGGAGTTTTTTACTTTTTAGGTTTCTTTATTTAAACCGGCTATTGATCTTAAATTATTATTTTTATTGAAGTTGAGTGTTTATTATTGATAGAATTGTTCTGAGTTTAATAAATTATAATAAAGAGGATGCTGGTAAATAATAACGTGTTTAATAGATTTATATTTACATAATTGCAAAGATTTTTAGTTTTAACTTTTAACTTTCAACTTTAAAATGTTTTATTACCTTTTTGATTATCTGCATGCTAATTTTGATATTCCCGGCTCGGGGGTCGTAAAGTATGTTTCTTTCCGGGCAATAGCGGCATTGATATTGTCATTATCTATTTCCACTATTTTCGGACGGAAGATTATTAACCGGTTACAGCGGATGCAAATTGGGGAAACAGTGCGGAACCTGGGGTTAGAAGGACAAATGCAGAAAAAAGGAACTCCTACGATGGGAGGAGTAATTATTATACTGGCTATTCTTATTCCCTGCCTTTTATTAGGACGCCTGGAAAATATCTATATGATTATGATGCTTATTACCACTGTCTGGTTAGGATGTATCGGCTTTCTGGATGATTATATAAAGGTAATTAAAAAGGATAAAGAAGGGTTGCATGGTCGTTTTAAGGTCTTCGGACAGGTTGGGCTTGGTATTATTGTGGCAGCCATTATGTTTTTTAGTCCTAACGTTGTAATTCGGGAAAATGCGGAAGTAATGCATGATGGAAACATTGAAAAGGTGGTTTATTCCCAGGAAAATGTGAAATCAACCAAAACAACCATTCCTTTTATGAAGAACAATAACCTGGATTATGCGGACCTGATTCCTTTTCTGAAAGATTCGGCCAAACAGAATGTCGGTTGGATCGTATTTGTATTACTAACTATCTTTATCGTAATTGCAGTTTCAAATGGAGCCAATCTGACAGACGGACTGGATGGGCTGGCTGCCGGAAGTTCAGCGATTATCGGGATTATTCTGGGAATATTGGCGTATGTATCCAGTCACGTGGAATTTGCTTCCTACCTGAGTATCATGTTTATACCCGAAAGCGAGGAGTTGGTAGTATTTATCAGTGCTTTCATCGGTGCTACCATCGGTTTTTTGTGGTACAATGCTTATCCGGCACAGGTATTTATGGGTGATACGGGAAGCCTGACAATCGGTGGTATTATTGCTGTTTTTGCCATCGCTATTCATAAAGAGCTTCTCATTCCTATTCTTTGTGGAATATTTCTGGTGGAAAGCCTTTCTGTGATTATGCAGGTAGCTTATTTTAAAGTAACAAAAAAACGGTGTGGCGAAGGAATGCGGATATTTAAAATGACCCCTTTACATCATCATTTCCAGAAACAGGGAAGCATGCTGAATACAATGATTCAACGTCCGTTCAATGCGGTGCCGGAATCTAAAATCGTAGTTCGTTTCTGGTTGATTGGTATTGTTCTGGGAGCTATTACCCTTGTAACATTGAAATTAAGATAAATAGTGAAAGAAAAGATTGTTATACTGGGAGCCGGGGAAAGTGGTGTGGGCGCCGCTATTCTTGCACAGAAGAAAGGTTTTGAAGTTTTCGTATCCGATTTGTCCTCTATTCAGGATAAATATAAGAGGGTATTGAATGAATATGGCATCCCATGGGAAGAGAAACAACATACGGAGGAAAAAATACTGGAAGCCCGGGAAGTAATCAAAAGTCCGGGTATTCCTGATAAAGCTCCTTTGATACGGAAGATAAAAGATGCTTCCATTCCTGTGATTTCAGAAATTGAATTTGCCGGACGTTATACGGATGCAAAGATGATTTGTATTACGGGCAGTAATGGGAAAACCACGACTACGATGCTTACTTATCATTTGCTTAAAAATGCCGGACTGAATGTCGGACTGGCGGGAAATGTGGGGAATAGCCTTGCTTTACAGGTAGCGAACGAATCGTACGATTATTATGTGGTGGAATTAAGCAGTTTCCAGTTGGATGGCATGTATGATTTTAAAGCGGATATTGCGGTTCTGTTGAATATTACTCCTGACCATATGGACCGGTATGATTATACCATGCAGAATTATGTGGATTCCAAATTCCGTATTACCCGGAATCAGACACAGGAAGATGTTTTTATCTTCTGGAACGATGATCCGTTAATTAAGGCAGAATTGAAAAAAAGAACATTCAGCGCTCAATTATATCCGTTTTCCGAAAAAAAACAGGAGGGTGTGAAAGCCTGGACTGGAAACGGACAAATTATAATACAAACAATTAAACATACTTTTACGATGGAACAGGACTTATTGGCACTAACAGGGAAACACAACCTGTACAATTCACTGGCATCGGCTATTACAGGAAATGTAGTTGGAATTAAAGATGAAAATATCCGTGAATCATTAAGTGATTTTAAAGGAGTACCTCATCGGTTGGAGTATGTGGCTACCGTAAGAGGAGTCCGGTTTATCAACGATTCGAAAGCAACGAATGTCAATTCCTGCTGGTATGCCCTGCAAAGCATGATTAATCCGGTTATCCTGATTCTGGGGGGGACGGATAAAGGAAATGATTATACGGAAATAGAAGCCCTGGTAAAAGAAAAAGTACGTGCCATGATTTACTTAGGAGCAGACAATAGTAAACTGCACGCTTTTTTTGATGATAAAGTACCTCTGCATGCGGATGCCGGTTCTATGGAAGAAGCGGTAAAGAAAGCCTATGAATTTGCAGAGAAAGAAAATACGGTTTTATTATCTCCCTGTTGTGCAAGTTTTGATTTGTTTAAAAATTATGAAGACCGGGGAGATCAGTTCAGAGAATATGTAAAAAAGTTATAAGTAAAAGCTAAAAGGTAAAAAGATGAATTTCTTACCTTTTATCTTATACCTTATTAATTTATTAGTATGGATTTGGCCAAGAGTTTATTCCGTGGAGATAAAGGAATCTGGACTATTTTCTTTTTCCTTTGTGTCATTTCACTGGTAGAAGTATTCAGTTCTTCCATTGCTTTATCAAGCACACAGGGGGGAATACACTGGACTCCGATTATGAAGCATTTTGTTTTGCTTGTATTCGGAATGTTCATTGTGTTGATTGTGCATAATATTCCCTATAAGTGGTTTAACCTGTTGGTATTAATGGTTCCGGTGGCTTTTGTTCTCCTTATATTTGCCATGATATGGGGGGTGGAGAAAGGAGGAGCCAGTCGATGGATTTTTGGTTTCCAGCCTTCGGAACTCGCTAAAATATCTGTTATCGTCTCCGTGGCTTTTTTACTGGGTCGTATGAAAGATACGCCTGCTTCCAAACAAATGACGTTTAATGCGCTGATATGGGGTGTAGGAGTAATCTGTTTCTTTATTATGCTCGATAATCTTTCTACCGCATTGCTATTGTTAACCGTATGCCTTATTATGATGATTATAGGGAATATTCCCATTATGAAGCTGGTTAAGATTATTGTTCCGGTCATCGCGTTTGCTTTATTAATGTATATGGTTGCTCCGGTATTTGATAAGTTTGGAGATGAAGAGATCGCAGAAACGGAACATGTACAGGAGAAATCCGGTATCGTAAGTGCATTCAGCCGTATTCCTACCTGGCGGAACCGGGTTGACCGTTTTATTGATGATATTCTCCATGATAAATCTCCTCAGGTATATATGGAAGAGGATAAAAATTATCAGCCGGGTTATGCGCGTATTGCCATTGCCCGTGGCGGCTTTTCTCCGAAACTTCCGGGAAACAGTTATGCCAGGAATTTCCTTCCGGAAGCTAACTCGGATTTTATATATGCTATTATTATTGAAGAACTTGGAATTATAGGTGGAATTTTTGTCATTATTTTATATGTCGCCTTGCTTATCCGATGTGGCAGACTGGTGCAGAAATGTAAAAAGAAATTTCCTGCTTTTTTATTAATCGGATGTTCCCTTATCATATTTTGCCAGGCAATGATCCACATGCTGGTTTGTGCTCAGTTAATGCCTGTTACAGGACAGCCTTTGCCACTGATAAGTAAGGGAGGAACTTCCATCTGGATCACATGTATGTATTTTGGAATTATATTGAGTATCAGTCGTACGATCATTCCATCAGAAATAGAAAGAAACAGTACATTTGCCGAAATGTCGGATGATGGTTCGGAACCAGGAGACGATATTATGGCAAATGAAGAAGAAATACCGGCTCCGCCGGTTCTTTCTGCTGATAAGCAAAAGCAACCTTCCCGGAAAAGGCAGCGTGAATATTTCGATGATTAGTTTTTATATTCTTTTACGGAGACGCAGCAATGCGTCTTTTTTATTGGATAGAGGCTTTAATTAAATGTGTCGGATTCTTTTTTATCTCTTGTAATATGAAATCTTTTCCGCAATATACTTTTTTCAGATCCAAATATGGAGAAGAACTTCTTATTGATGTGGTTGAACTGAAAGATATTAAAAAGTATTTATTCGACATACAGGTTCATTCTTTAACTTATTACGATATTACTTTTATTACAGAAGGAAGCGGATTTTTCCATATTGATGACAGAAAGTATGAAATTTGTCCGGGTGATATTATTTTTTCTGTTCCCGGGGAAGTTCGTTGTTGGGATATTTATAGCATTCAGAATGGATATGCCCTGATTTTTGAAGAAGAGTTCCTCCTTTCTTTTTTTAAGGATCCTGCTTTTATACGCCGGCTTTCTTATTTCCGCCCGGAAGCTGAACGGAAAATGACACTTGCCGGAAAAGCAAGAACAGAGATTTTGCCATTGCTCGGAACAATTCGGCAAGAAATAGAAATTTATCAGCCGCAGCATGAACATATTCTTCGTGCTGTTTTATATGAAGTGCTGATGCGAATAGATCGTGCATATAAACAATATGGACCTCCTCTCCCACTCCATGCTGAAAAAGCTTTTAGCAGGCACATGAACAGGTTTGCAAGTTTATTGGATAAAGAGTGGTCCTCTCACCGGGATGTGGCGTATTACGCGGATAAACTTTGTCTTACTACCGGCTATTTAAATGAAATAGTAAATCAGGTTTATGGAGTGAGTGCAAAGAAATATATCCGGCAAAGAGTGATGCAGGAAGCAAAGAAATTGTTGAAATATACCTCATTGCCTATCGTGGAAATATCTGAACGGCTGAATTTCAATACGGATTCTTATTTTATTCGTTATTTTCGGGAGTACGAAGGAGTAACGCCTTTGAAATATCGTAATCAAAAAGAGTAAAAACCCCGGAAAGTATTATTTTTCCCTTTCTTTTTGTCATTCTCCGTATTTAACCGCAAGTTATTTTTGTATTGTATTACTAATAAATGAAATAACATGTATGGAACGAAAAGAAATTGCTGCTAAGATTATCGAACTTGAAGTCGCTGCATTGGAAGAATGGAATAAAGGCAATCCCACTCCTTTTCTGGATTTATTATCAGCAGATATCACTTACGTTGATCCTTTGCAGGAGAATCGGATCGATGGCTTTGCCCGTATGAAAGATTTTTATGAAGGACTAAGAGGGCAAGTGAATGTCAGCCATTATGAAATGATTGATCCTGTGGTGCAGATAAATGCCAATGTGGCGGTGTTATCTTACCGGCTGGATTCTTATTCCGGAGATATTCTTTATAAATGGAATTGTACGGAGGTGTATTGTCAGGATGCAGATAATCGATGGAGAATTATTCATACCCACTGGTCGTTTGTAAGGCCTATGGAGATAAAAAAGGAAATACGTTAACAAGACCGTGGGTTGAGAACAATTGGTAAATGTGCTAATGTGCCAATGTGCCAATAAGATAATAAGATAATATACTATTATGTGTATAGCTAATCTTATCAATAAGCCACGTAGTGGCGTCATATCACTAGCCGTGCTGCCTCAGCCCACGGTCCTCAAATTGACAATATTGGTTAATTGCTAATATGCTAATATGCCAATGTGCCAATGAGATAATAAGATAATAAGGGAATATCCTATTTATGTGTATAGCTATCTCATCAATAAGCCACGTAGTGGCGTCATATCACTAGCCGTGCTGCCTCAGCTCACGGTCTTCAAATTGACAATATTGGTTAATTGCTAATATGCTAATGTGCCAATGAGATAATAAGGGAATATCCTATTTATGTGTATAGCTATCTCATCAACAAGCCACGTAGTGGCGCCATATTATTAGCCGTGCTGCCTCAGCTCACGGCTTAAATTAACGACTTTTTTACTAGACAAATATAACTTTCCGATTGGCTGAAGTGCAAAATAAATGCGGATAATAAAATTCATTTTTTGAGAGTTTCTTTTATCTTTGTATAGAATTTCTGCAGTTGAAATCTATCGGTTCCAAGCAGGATACACACCTTTTGACAATCAATAAAATAAACATATAAAAATGAATAACTGGTTTGAATGTAAGGTTCGTTACGAAAAAACGATGGAAAATGGAATGTTGAAAAAAGTAACAGAGCCTTATCTGGTAGATGCGTTGTCTTTTACGGAAGCAGAAGCGAGAATCATTAAGGAAATTACACCGTTTATTTCAGGGGAATTTACCGTATCCGATATTAAACGGGCAAAATACACGGAGATTTTTGAAGATCCGACGGGGGACAGATGGTACCGGTGCAAGGTTTTGTTTATCACATTGGATGAGAAAAGCGGTGCAGAGAAAAAAACAGCCTGTAGCATGCTGGTTCAGGCGCCGGATATTAATGTCGCCCTGCAAAATCTGATAAAAGGAATGCAGGGAACAATGGCGGATTACCAGATTGCTGCTATAACTGAAACTCCTCTTATGGATGTGTTGCCGTATGCGGCAATGGAAGAGGAGACCAAACCGGTCACTTCCGTGGGTATCGGTGAAGAAAGGATTCAGGAAATTCTGAAAGAAAGTCCGGTAGAAGAAGTACAGCCGACAGAGCTTCAGCAGGAAGATGGTACAGATCTGCAAGAGGAATTCTCAGTGGAAATCGACGAAGAAGATTCAGCGGTTGAGGAATTTGTTGCCATAGAAGAACCCGAGTTGGCGGAAGAAGAAATCAGTGAAGAAATTCCGGAAGAAGAAATTTAAAAATGACAATTGCAGAGAATATTCTTGCCATAAAAAAAACGTTGCCGGAATCAGTTAACCTGGTAGCTGTTTCCAAGTTTCATCCTGTGGAAGCTATCGAAGAAGCTTACCAGGGAGGGCAACGGATATTCGGAGAAAGTAAAGCGCAGGAACTCCAGAAAAAAGCCGTTATCCTTCCGAAAGATATTGAATGGCATTTTATCGGACATTTGCAAACCAATAAGGTAAAGTATATTGCACCGTTTGTTTCTTTAATTCATAGTATGGATAGCGTTAAATTATTGGAGGAAGTAAATAAACAAGAGCAAAAACATTCCCGTGTCGTTCCCTGTCTTTTGCAGATTCATATTGCTGAAGAAGAAACAAAATTCGGACTGGATATGGAAGAATGCCGGAATCTGCTTTCTTCAACAGCATTCGGTAACTTTTCTAATATAGCTGTACATGGTTTAATGGGAATGGCAACTTTTACGGATAATGAAGAACAGATCCGGAAAGAATTCAGGCAGTTACGTACCTTTTTTAACGATATAAAGAAACAATTTTTTTTGAATAATGATAATTTTAATATCCTTTCTATGGGAATGTCCGATGATTATCCTGTAGCAGTAGAGGAAGGCAGTACGATGATTCGTGTAGGAAGCCGTATTTTCGGGGAAAGACACTACTAATGGAAGTAAGAATTTATATCTAAGCGCCTGAGAAAGCTAGATTAGTTATTAGAATAATAGAAGACCGTCTTACGCTCCATTCATAAAATTATCCCGTTTTTGAAATAGTTGTTCAAAGACGGGATAATTTTTTGTTATTTTATCAGTGCCGTGGGCGGAGGCCTCACGGCTAATTACATGGCGCCACTCCGTGGCTTGCTGATAAGATTAGCCAGGCACATATGAATATATTCCTACATTATATTATTCCCCTATTCTCATATTATCACATTGGCATGTTGACATATTGACCAAGGGTGTGAAGCCAATGCCGTCAATTTAAGGAAAAAATTTCAGTGGAGAACCTCCGGATGGGTGGAATTTGCAGCAGACTATTTATATTCCGGTGCAGGATACTATGCGAGCAAAGAAGGGCTACTGGAAATTATAAAAGAAATAAGGCCCATAGAAAAAAAGGTGTAAAAGGTATCTTACATAAAGAAGGGAAGCATATGCCGGCCGGAGGCCTGCTTTTAGTTTCGACGTAGCGAGACGCTACGCCGAACAAGGGGCAGCACTCTGTAGGAGTGCCGGAGACAACCATGGGCTTTCCCGGTTGTTGTACATGTATGATCTGGTACTGCGCTGCAGTGCGATGGTGCGTGTGGCCTCCTTTGACCATGGGTTCACACCCATGGCTACGAAGCTGTGACTGCTCTGCAGTCAGAAAGGAATCAGTCACGGAAAGCGATCTGACAAAAGGAGGACAGCCCTAAGTTGACGACATTGGGGCTCAACTCATGTAAAAATAGCAATGTCCTACCAAAAACGCTTCAGAGCCACGGAGTGGCGCCATGTAATTAGCCGTGTTACCTCAGCCCACGGTATAATTTATTTTAAGTTAAATAATATAATAAGATAACTAAATACAAAAAGAAAGAAAAAAAGACAAAAGCGCATCCGGATTTTTCAAAAGCGGATGCGGATTTTTTAAAAGCGCATCCGCTTTCATAGCAATTTTCACTCCGCTTTTCAAAAAAGTTGAGGCGCTTTTTTGAAATCCGGATGCGCTTTTTGAGAAAAATACAAGGAAAATAAGGGAAAAAATAAGGTCAGAATATGTCTATAGAAAGACTAAAAGGGAAAATAACGCGGCAAAAAAAGGACAATGAACCTGCTCTCTTCTTTTTGAAGAATACATAATCCCTGTATGAAAAGGAGGAAAAAGAAAAGAGGAAGCCAGCAGAAAAGTTGTTTTGTAAAATTTTGTACAAAAATTCCGGATGATTATAATTGGACAAAGCAGCCTTTTTTTGCAAAAGTAAAAGTCCTCTTCCTATTTTTCCTTCCTGAAAGAAGAAAAAGAAAGAAACCCCCGCAAAAATAAAAAAGATGGGTATGTATAATATGTATAAAATAGCCGTCATCTATCTAATTTCGTCTCTTGTACTTTTTCAAAGATACAACATAAATAAGCAAAAGTCAAGTCCCGGAAGAAAAAAAAACACCGGTCTGTTTTTTTCTGACATATCGGTTATCAGGGAAAGCATTCTTTCTTCCCGGGCTGACTTTTAATTTACGGCAGATAAAAGAAAGGCTACTCCGGCTAACCGCATGTATTTTACTAAATAAAACAATGCCTATCACTTTTTATAAGGGTAACAGGCATTGTTTTATTTAGTAAATTGTCCTTCTCTAAGTTTTCTTTTTAAGGGACTTATTATATAAAGAATTTGCATTTACATTTTTCCTGTATGTACAAGTTCATTATTTTCCTCTTCCTCCGGTTCTTCAATAGGTGCCGGTTTTACAAAAAGACTACTGAGTTCCCACAACATATATAACGGGAAAAAAACAACCGCTAATGTAAAAGGATCTCCGGAAGGAGTAATAATGGCTGCTGCTACTAATAATCCGGTGATTGCGTGCCTTCTGTATTTTTTGAAAAAAGACCTGTTCAGAAGCCCTAATTGAGATAATAACCAGGAAATAAGGGGGAGTTCGAAAACTACTCCCATGATAAAAATAAGCATCAGGAAATTGTCCATGTAAGAATCCAGTGAAATCTGGTTTGTAATCATCTCACTTAGCTGGTAAGTTGCGAGAAAACGGAATGTCATGGGAAAAACCAATGCATATCCCATAAAGCATCCGATAAAAAACATCACCGTACCGAATGCAAAGACCAGTTTCATGCTTTTTTTCTCTTCAGCATACAAGGCGGGTTTTACAAAACGCCAGATTTCGAATGCCAGATAAGGGAATGTAAGGATAAGCGCCAGCCAGAAAGAGGTACTCATGTGCCTGAAAAATTGTGATGCCATTTTAATGTTGATGATATCAACTTGAAAAGTATCATCGCAAAAATCCGGAAAAAAAGGGATCGCAGAAGTTACTTTACATAAATATTTATAAAGGAAAAAATCAGATCTTGTAGGCGCCATCACCACACTGTCGTATAAATCCGGCATCCATATAAATCCGAGAATTGCAAATATAAATAAAGCAACTATACATCTCACTAATGTCCATCTAAGATCTTCCAAATGATCCCAGAAAGACATCTTCTCATTTTCACCCATAGGAACGTTCTGTTTCTTTCGTTTCTTATTGGTTATTGGTATTGTTTCCTTCTATTTCGTCTTCAATTCCTTTTACTCCTTCTTTAAAGCTCTTGATTCCTTTTCCAAGTCCTTTCATCAGTTCAGGAATTTTTTTACCGCCGAAAAGCAATAAAACAACGATGGCTATAATAACAATTTCACCTGTTCCCAGGTTACCTAAAAATAATAATGTGTTCATGATTTACTTTTTTTATGTGTAAAATGGTTGTGTGAATTTTCATCTGAAATTCTGTCATACAAAAATAACGAATAAAAGACAGAAAGCGTATGCTTTTCGTATTAATTATCGAATTATTTTACAACCCTTCCGGTATGAAATGGAAATGTGCTTAAAAATAAACAGACCTTGAAGGCAAGGTCTGTTATTTATTGTTTTACTTATCGTAACTTGCTTTAACAAGCGGGCAGTTCTGCAGGTATTCCAGACTCTTTTTTACACTTTCTTCAGGAGTAAAATTATACTGTTCTACTTCTACAATCAAGTGTTTGGTGCCTGCTACATCAGTATTCTTAAAGATAGCATCAAAACCGACCATTCCACTTTGACCCAGTTCTTTATTGTCTTTGATATGTAATAAGGTAAAGCGACCCGGATATTTATTGAAATAGTCCACCGGACTTTGTCCGCCTCTGACTACCCAATAGACATCCATTTCATAAAAGACATATTCCGGATTTGTATTTTCAATCATGTAATCAAGCATTACCTGATCTTCTACCTTTTCGAATTCATGTGCGTGATTATGATACCCGAATGACATTCCGTTTTCTTTACATCTTTTCCCTATTTCATTATAAAAATCGCAATAGCTTTTCAGATCTTTCAGTGTTTTAGGTACGTCCATCCATGGAGCTACAATGTATTTCATTCCGGCAGCTTTATGTGCCTGAATACATTCGTCCCACCATGTCAGGGTTTCTGAAAAATCACCGGAAGCCAGTTCTTTATCCGTAAGGTTTTTTGTTGTATGCGAAGATAAAACGGTCATTCCGGCATTTTCTATATCAGCCTTAAATTCTTCCGGCGTTCTACCATAGAATTTGCCATCGCCATATCCGGCAGCTTCTATGGCTGTGTAGCCTATCTCGCCGGCTTTTTTAATGGTACCTGCATAATCTTTTGAAATATCATCCCTTAAGGAATAAAGCTGGATTGCAATTTCTTTTTTCGGAGCATTTTCCTGTGTTTTGTCTTCTGTATTGGGATTGGAAGCACAGGAACAGATAAGAGCCAGGAAAATACCTGACAATAACATTGATTTTTTCATGGTTATATAAAACATTTAAATCAGATCCATGAATGAAGGAATGCATGGATCTGATTATATAATTTAGTTGTTAAGACTGTATTAATCCAGGATTTTTACTCTTATATTGCGGAACCATACATCATCTCCATGATCCTGAAGACCGATATAACCTTCTCTGTTTTCTCCTCCGCAGTTGTTAAGTAATTCGAAAGCCAATGGCCATGCTTCTTCGCTGAATTTACTTTTCTGAAGCATTTCAGTCCATTGTGGAGTCCATAAATGATATTCTAATACATTTTCTCCGTTTTGTCCATGAACGACAGTTCCTTTGTAAACCATGATTTTAGAAGTATTCCATTCTCCGAATGGTTTAGCATTCTGTGGTTTAGCAGGAATCATATCATACAAGGACATGGACTGACGATTGTTGTCTTTTCCTAATTTAGCATCCGGATGGTTTTCGTTATCCAGTACCTGTGCTTCAGGAGCAGAAATATAAATCGGTTCCATTCTCCAATCTCCTGTGTTAGGATCTTTTGCTTCTATTTCACGAGCTAAATAGAAAATACCTGAGTTTCCACCTTTGGATATTTTCCATTCCATTTCCAACTCAAAGTTTTTGAATTTGTGAGTAAAGATAATATCTCCACCATCACCATCCTGGGCTTCTCCACCACCACTGCCGTTGAATTTGATTGCTCCGTCTTCAATTGTCCATTTACCGGGAACGTTATCTTTTCCATATCCTCGCCATCCGTTAAATGTTTTTCCGTCAAAGATTTTGATATAGCCATCTGCATCTTTTTCAAAGCCGGCAAGATCTACTTGTGGCTTGTCAAGATCACGGTATTCAGGAAGTGTTTTTTCATCTGTTTGTTCAGTCCCTGTAGTTTCATCCTGCTGGCTGCTTTTCTGTCCACCATTACAAGCTACAAATGCTCCCATGAGCATACTACAGCTGATTCCTAAAATAATTTTTTTCATTGTTTGTTTTCTTTTGATGTTAAATATGAGTTTTAAGAATGTGTTATTTTTATAATAGAAGTAAAGAGAAACAGGTTCTCTTCACTTCTTATTTATATGTTTTACTTTTCACCTGGTACCTTATTTAGGCATATCCGGTAAACTCCATCCGTTCCGGTATGTATGCTTAATCAGTTCCTGTGCATATGCCTGTGCATTGACAGCCGGAGACATGGTTTTATTGAATGTCGGATGTCCGTCTGTAATACTGAATCCGTCTTTTTCAATCGTTTGAATGGTTGCATTTTCCGGGATATTGGTAAACCGCATATTTTGTCCGTCCCAGTTTAATTCCTGATTCAATCCTTGCAATCTCACTCCCAGTACACCCATCACTACCATTTCATTGAACGGACCGGCTTCACTGAATGGAGAAGCGGTTTCTACGCGGTTGGAAGGATCTTCTTTACAAGCGCGGACGAAGTCCATTTCATGAGTTTCTTTAATTTCACGCAATACTTTAGGAGCGTTTGGTGTACGTCCGGATAATAACCAGGGGTTCACACCATAACATCCACAAATCAGGATGTCTTTTGTTCCGTGGAAAATAACACCACCACCGGAATCATTCATATCTTTTCCTGCAGGCATTCCTTCGGGGCGCATAGGCATTAAACCTCCGTCATACCAGTATACTTCTACTTCCGGAAGAGCTACTTTCGGCATGTTGTCTCGTGCCGGGAAAACAAATTTTACCATCTGGGCATTCGGTGCCGAATCCGTTAATAACATCGTTGAGCTACCCTGTACTTTGGTTGGATATCCTAATTTAAGACCTTTAAATACCGGATGAAGGATATGACATGCCATATCACCTAAGGCTCCTGTACCAAAGTCCCACCAGCCACGCCAGTTCCATGGAGTATAAATAGAGTGATAATCACGGTATTTTGCCGGGCCGATAAATCCGTCCCAGTTCATTGTACTTGGTATTTTCTGTCCTTTTTCCGGACGGGCAAGTCCCTGAGGCCAGATAGGACGATCAGTAAATGCTTCTACCTTTGTAATTTCTCCGATTTCCCCGTTCCATATCCATTCACAGATTTTGCGGACACCTTCGCCGGAAGCTCCCTGGTTTCCCATTTGGGTAGCGACTTTATATTTGTCGGCTAATTTGGTTAATAAGCGGGATTCATATACAGAATGAGTAAGAGGTTTTTCGACATACACATGTTTTCCTGCCGTCATGGCATCAGCAGCCACTATGGCATGGGCATGGTCGGCGGTGGCTACCATTACAGCGTCAGCAGACTTTAATAATTTGTCATACATTTTCCTGTAATCGTTGAACCTTTCGGCTTTAGGAAAATAATTGAATACAGGTTGACTGTATTTCCAGTCTACATCACAAAGGCCAATGATGTTCTGACTTTCCATCGCTTTTAATACACCAAAGCCACGTCCTCCGACCCCTACCCCAAGGATATTTAATTTATCGCTTGGTGCAGTATGGCCAAAGCTCTGACCCAGTACTGTGTTTGGAACTACAGCCAATCCGATGGCAGCAGTAGCTCCTGTCTTAAGAAATTTTCTTCTACTGATTTCTGATGACATAATTGTGTTGTTTTTTGGTTAAATAATTTAATAAGATTCAGGTTATGATATTCTTTATTATTTCTATTTATTTTGAAAATGTGTTTAATTTTTTATTCTTTTGAAGAAAGGATTGCAGATCAGTAGGTTTATATATAAAAGCTATTTTTCAGCATAAAGAAAAAAGATTTCTGGTATACTGGTTTTTCACATATAACTCGGATCCTTTTAACCTGAAAGAGGCAGATTAAAATGTTGTGTTTCTCCTTTCATGGATAGAATTAAATGAAATTGATATACTGCCCTGATTTTTGATATTTTTAAAACCACCTGTACGGCATTATAACATTTATTAAACTACACGCTATTAATTTTAGTTTTTTTTGCATATTGATAAATATACTCAGCAAACTTATTAATTTTATTTGAAAATTGACAAAAAAAACAACAATTTTTACAATACAAATTGCATGCAAAATATATATTTATCTTATGTTTCAGGAATAAAATTTTTATTTTTTTCTTTGGAAGAAAAATGAGGTCGATGTATTTTCGTTTTATTCATTTAATTATAAAAGTTTAATGAAATAAATGAAACGGGGAAAAGAGAGGTGTAAGGTTACAACAATTACGGTTTAATCTCTTGTATTTTTAGTTGAAGTCTTTGTATTATAAAAAAGGTTTTTTCCTTCTATTTTATAAGAAAGTAAAAATAAATATTGGCATCATAAATTGGAAAATTCAAATGATTTTTGTTTTTCCGTATCCTTCTTTTTTAAGGATTTCCAGAATTTTCTGCCTGAAGTCTCCCTGTATAATGATTTCTCCGTCTTTAGATGATCCTCCTACTCCACATTTCTGTTTTAATAGTTTTTCTATTGTTTTTAAATTTTCTGCAGAACCGATAAAACCGGGGATTAAGGTAACGGATTTTCCATTTCGGTGGCGTTTATCCAGTTTGATTCTTAATAATTGTTTTTCTGCAGGAATTGTTTCCTCTTCCTGTGGTGCATTTTCTTCATAATTAAAGTCCGGATTTGTCAAATAAACAATACTGAGACGTTTTTTCCAATCGTTATCTTTCATAAGGTTGAATAATAAAAAGCCATTCCTTTCGGCAGGAATGGCTTATGTTTTTATACATTTCTATCGGAAGGATAGAGGATTTACTATTGTAATTTAGATAATGCTTCTTTTACACGGCGCATTGCTTCTTTCAAATTATCGTCAGAAGTTGCATAGGAGAAACGGATACATTCAGGAGCACCGAATGCTGCACCACCTACAGCAGCTACATGTCCTTCTTCTAACAGATACATTGCCAGATCTGCTGAATTTTCCATTACCTGTCCGTTCGGTGCTTTTTTTCCTAAGTAATAGCTGCATTCAGGAAAAATATAGAAAGCGCCATCCGGTACATTTACTTTAAATCCGGGAATTTCTTTTGCTAATCCGACAATTAAATTACGGCGGCGTTCAAAAGCGGAACGCATTTCTTCGAGGCATTCCTGTGGTCCGGTATAAGCTGCTTCTGCTGCTTTCTGAGCGACAGAACAAGGACCTGAGGTATACTGACTTTGTAATTTATTACAGGCTGCGGCAATCCATTGCGGAGCGGCAATAAAGCCAATGCGCCATCCGGTCATTGCATACGCTTTAGAGACACCATTTACAATTACTACCCTGTCACGGATATTATCGAACTGGGCAATACTCTGGTGGCCTCCTATATAATTAATATGTTCGTAAATTTCATCGGCAATTACGATTACATTTGGATATTTTGCCAGTACATCTGCCAATTCTTTTAATTCTTCTTTGCTGTATACACTTCCGGTCGGATTAGAGGGAGAGCAAAGAATTAATGCTTTGGTTTTTGGAGTGATCGCTTTTTCTAACTGAGAGGCAGTCATTTTGAAATCCTGATCAATACCTGCAGTAACAATAACATTTGTTCCTTCTGCCAGTTTAACCATTTCCACATAACTTACCCAGTAAGGAGCCGGAATAATTACTTCATCCCCTTTATTAACGATGCTTAATATTACATTACAAACCGATTGTTTCGCACCTCCGGAAACAACAATCTGTTCCGGTTTATATTCCAGTCCGTTTTCGTTTTTTAATTTAGCGCAAATTGCTTTACGTAATTCCGGATAACCTGGGACAGGTGAGTAAAAAGAATAGTTATCATCAACTGCTTTCTTTGCAGCTTCTTTTATAAAATCCGGTGTAAAAAAGTCCGGTTCTCCGACACTAAGATTAATAACGTCAATTCCCTGAGCTTTGAGCTCTGCACTTTTCTGCGACATCGCCAGGGTTTCCGATGGCGATAAGCTTGCTAAACGATCTGAAACTGGATTCATTAGAATTATTATTATTCAATTATATATTTCAGGATGCAAAGTAAGTAAATTAATGTTCAACTTGAAAGTGTTTAACCCTCTTTTTTTTGATAAAAAGAGAAAAATGTACCTTTTTATGAACATAAAATTCAAATTTGGCGTTTAAAATTGACATTTATGTATGTTTCGGATTATTTTTTTCAGTTTTTTATAAAAATAGATTTCTGGCTTTTTTTCCTATATGTAAAACCATATAAATATGTATGATTTTCTTTTTTCAAATAAATAAAGACCGATAGGTTTTAAAATGAATAACAAAATAGCATGTTCCATGTATTATAATCAATCAATAGAAGATGTTGAAAAATCCCTGAACACTTCGATAAAAAATGGTCTTACTTCGGAAGAGGTAGAATCGCGGCTGAATAAGTATGGGTATAATGAATTTCAGAAGAAGAAACCCAAAAGTTTAGGAATCAAATTTCTGGAACAGTTCAAGAGCTTTATGATCATAGTGCTGCTTATTGCGGCTGCCATTTCGGGTGTCATCGGTTATCTTCAAGGTGAAGGATTTACAGATGCTATCATTATTCTTGCCATCGTTATATTAAATGCCATTATAGGAGTTATCCAGGAAGCAAAAGCAGAAAGCTCGCTGGAAGCATTGGAAAAAATGTCTTCTCCTCATTGTAACGTAGTACGGAACGGAAAGATTGAAGAGATAGAATCCAGGAATCTGGTGCCTGGGGATATTGTGGAATTGGAAACAGGGGACGCTATTCCGGCAGATCTGAGGTTGGTAGAAGCCGTTAACCTTAAAATTCAGGATGCTGCACTTACCGGGGAGTCTGTTCCGGAAGAGAAATTTACAACTATTATTCCGCAAGATGAGGTTGCATTGGGTGACCGGGATAATCTGGGCTTTTCTTCCAGTATTGTTACATACGGAAGAGGAAAAGGGATTGTTATCGCTACCGGAATGGCAACGGAGGTAGGAAAGATTGCATCCATGATTCAGTCGGTGCCTGATATGCAGACACCGATGCAGGAGAAGCTGGATAAATTAGGTAAGTTTCTGGGGATCGCAGCATTAATTATTTGTGCGCTGATTTTTGGCGTAGGAGTGCTTCACGGAAGGGATATTACAGATATGTTCCTGATTGCAGTCAGCCTTGCTGCCGCGGCTATTCCGGAAGGATTGCCGGCTGTATCTACTATTGTTCTTGCGGTGGGTGTACAACGGTTAGTAAAAAAGAATGCCATTGTGAGGAAGTTACCTTCTGTAGAAACCCTGGGAAGTACGACCGTCATCTGTTCGGATAAGACCGGTACTCTTACTCAGAATAAGATGACGGTTACGCGTATTTTTATTGATGGAAAAGAATATGGGATTACTGACTTTTCTGACGGGAATAATAGTAGATTATCTGATTTACTCATTCCTTTTATTCTTGCGAATGATGCGAAACTGACAACGGATAATGACGGATTAAAGACTACCGGAGATCCTACGGAAACGGCTCTCATAGATGTTGGAATCAGGTTCGGTCTGGATAAAAACAGGCTGGAAATGGAAAATCCACGCGTGACAGAAATACCTTTCGATTCGGAAAAAAAACTAATGACTACTGTTCATAAAGAAGAAAATGCTTTTTTGCAGGTTTATACAAAAGGAGGATTGGATGAGATACTTGCCTGTTGTGACCGGATATGGATAAACGGAAATATTCTCCCTTTAACACAAAAAGATAAAAACATTATATATGAAGCGAATGATCATATGGCCGGTGAAGCATTACGGGTATTAGCAGCAGCTTATAAAGAAATACCGCATTTACCTGAAAAAACACAGCCTTCTGCTTTGGAGAAAAACCTCATTTTTGTGGGGATGGTCGGGATGATTGACCCACCCCGGGAAGAAGTGAAAGATGCGGTGAAGAAATGTCGGACAGCAGGAATAAAGCCTGTTATGATAACCGGTGACCATAAAATAACAGCAGTAGCCATTGCCGAAACATTAGGAATTAAGGAGAAACGGGATAAAGCGTTGACCGGAAATGATGTCGAAAAGATGTCCGATCGTGCATTGCAGGAAACGGTGGAATCTGTTGCTGTATATGCCCGTGTAGCGCCGGAACACAAAGTTCGGATAGTAAAAGCATTCCAGCAAAATGGAGAAATTGTTGCCATGACCGGTGATGGAGTAAATGATGCTCCGGCCCTGAAACTGGCTGATATCGGGATAGCTATGGGAATTACCGGTACGGATGTCTCAAAAGAGGCTGCGGATATCGTATTGACGGACGATAATTTTGCAACGATTGTTACGGCTGTCGAAGAAGGACGACGTATTTATGATAATATAATAAAGGCTGTACAATTTATGCTTTCTACCAATATCGGGGAAATTCTCGTACTGTTTGTGGCTGTATTGGCAAATTGGGTAACTCCTTTGCTTCCTATTCATATCTTATGGATTAATCTGGTAACGGATAGTTTACCGGCCTTAGCGTTAAGTGTTGATCCTGCTGATCCTGATGTCATGGAAAGAAAACCGATAAGTTCGAAAGAAGGGATTATGAACCGGAAATTTTCTCTCCGGGTATTTTTACAGGGAGCTATGATTGGCATCTTATCTCTTATTGCGTTTCTGATCGGACGCCAGACAAGTGTGGAGGTCGCACAAACCATGACGTTTGCAGTCCTTGCATTCAGTCAGTTGACCCATGTTTTTAATGTACGATCATCTTATCATTCCGCTTTCAGGAATATGTTTCAGAATAAATATTTAATAGGCGCAATTTTATTTGTAACAGGATTGATGATTATGGTTCTGGAAATTCCTTATTTACAACCTATTTTCCATTTACATCCGTTAAATACGTCGCAATGGATATGGGTAATTGTCCTTGCTCTTGCTCCCCTACCCATTGTAGAAATAGTGAAAGGCATACAACGATTAATAAGAAAGAAAACTATTTGATAAAATTAAAAAAAAGAAATGAATTACTTCCGGATAGGTTTCATAAAATTACATTTTTTCAAATAATCCTTGTCAGAAGTTTTTTCTTGCGAAAAATGTAAAAAGAAATTTATAAATTTGAGCCTTCATTTTTAAACAAACAAATAGACGGGTAATTATGAAAATTATAAAGATGAAAAAACGGGATGAATTCGGGACTCAATTCGGGGCTCTACTTGCTTTAATCGGTTCAGCCGTAGGACTTGGCAATTTATGGAAATTTCCTTATATGGCCGGGAAAAACGGGGGCGCCGCATTTATTCTGTTATATATTCTCTTTATGTTTTTGCTTTGTCTTCCCTTAATGTTGTCTGAATTTACGATTGGAAGACGTTCCCAGGCAAACGCTGTAGGTGCATTTAAAAAACTTGCTCCCAAAAGTAAGTGGTATTTTACCGGAGTACTGGGAACCCTTACGGCTTTTCTGATTCTTTGTTTTTATAGTGTTGTAGGAGGCTGGTCCATAAAGTATTTACTTACTTCTTTATCGTTCGGATTTACAGAAAATATAAATGCAAAAGAACAGTTTGATGCTTTTACCAGTTCTTCTTTTGCTCCGGTAGGGATGAATCTTATCTTTTTAGGAACAATTATCGGAATTTTATGGACAGGAGTAAAAAACGGAATAGAGCGTTATTCAAAAATCCTAATGCCTGTTTTGTTTCTGATGGTCTTAATACTTGCAGCATATGCGGTCACCCTTCCGAATGCAACCATAGGGATTGAATTTTTGCTGAAACCAGATCTGAACAGCATTACACCTCAGGTAGTGCTGGAAGCATTGGGACAGGGGCTTTTCTCGCTTAGCCTGGGAATGGGAATTGCAATTACCTATAGTTCTTATATCGGCAAAAATGAAAATCTTCCGAAATTAGCAATCATTACTATTGTAATGGATCTTATATTTGCTCTTCTGGCCGGAGTAGCTATCTTACCAGCCGTGTTTGCTTTTGGTTTTCAACCCAACGAAGGTCCCGGCTTATTATTTGTTATTCTTCCTGAAGTATTTGCACGGATGCCTTTCGGTAGTATTTTTGCGATTGTCTTTTTTATCGTTTTATTAATTGCAGCTCTTACTTCTGCGGTATCTCTTCTGGAAGTTGTGGTTGCATACTTATCGGAGCAGCGAAAACTTTCAAGAAAAAAAGCACTTATCTTATCAGGTTTTGCTCTTGGTCTATTAAGTACTTTATGTTCTTTATCCCTTGGAGTATTATCGGAATTTAAAATTTTTAATTTAAATATCTTTGATTCTCTGGATGCTCTTACTTCTACTTTCTTTATGCCATTAGGAGCGTTCTTTATTTCTCTTTTTGTGGGGTGGAAGATGAAAAAAGAAGAGGTATATGATGAACTGTCAAATTCCGGAAGAGTAAAAATAAAGGCATTTAATCTGTTTATATTTTTAGTAAGATATTTCGTTCCAACAGCTATTTTGATTATATTTTTTAACAAATTGGGTGCTTTTTCATCTTTTTTCTGAAGAGATATATGATATCCATATATAATGTATAAATAAAATTATTATCTTCTTAAACTAATTACTTAATACGTGATGACACAAAACTTATTCTGGCTGGTACCGGCTTCGTCGCTACTGGCATTGGGTTTTGCCTGGTATTTTTTCAGGCAGATGAAAAATGAGAGTGAAGGAACAGACCTTATGAAGGAAATTGCGGCGCATGTCCGTCAGGGAGCTATGGCTTACCTTAGGCAACAGTACAAAGTTGTAGGGATTGTATTTGCTGTGCTGGCTGTCTTTTTTGCTTTTCTGGCTTATGGGCTTAAGATTCAGAATGTCTGGGTTCCTTTTGCTTTTATAACAGGAGGATTCTTTTCCGGTTTAGCGGGTTTTATCGGAATGAAAACCGCCACTTATGCTTCCGCAAGGACAGCAAATGCTGCCATGAATTCCTTGAACCATGGTCTTCGGGTTGCTTTCCGTTCCGGCGCAGTAATGGGGCTGGTTGTGGTTGGTTTAGGTCTTTTGGACATTTCTATCTGGTATCTGGTGCTGGATTATTTTGTAGAGAGTGCGACTGCCTCTCAGAAATTAGTTGTTATTACCACAACGATGTTAACCTTTGGAATGGGAGCCTCTACACAAGCATTGTTTGCCCGTGTCGGAGGAGGGATTTTTACAAAGGCGGCAGATGTGGGAGCCGACTTAGTGGGAAAGGTTGAAGCGGGAATTCCGGAAGATGATCCTCGTAATCCGGCTACTATTGCAGATAATGTCGGAGATAATGTCGGAGATGTAGCAGGTATGGGAGCTGATTTATATGAAAGTTATTGCGGTTCTATTTTGGCTACTGCGGCATTGGGAGCTTCTGCTTTTTATCTTAATCCCGAAATGCAATTAAAAGCCGTATTTGCTCCGATGCTAATTGCTGCAGTAGGTGTTGTTCTTTCAATTATCGGAATTTTTCTGGTAAGAACAAAAGAAGGCGCAACAATGAAACAGCTTTTAGGATCTTTGGGAAAAGGTGTGAATGTGAGTTCCATTTTAATTGCATTATGTACCTTTGGTATATTATATATATTGGAAATACAAAATTGGGTAGGCATTTCTTTTTCTGTTATCACAGGACTTGTTGCCGGTATAATTATCGGGCAGTCAACAGAATATTATACTTCCCATTCATATAAACCTACAAAAAAGGTAGCAGAAAGTGCGAAAACAGGACCTGCTACTGTAATTATTTCCGGTATCGGATTAGGAATGTTATCCACTGCAATTCCGGTGTTGACTATCGGTGTTGCTATTATCCTGGCATTTTTGTGTGCTACTAATTTTGATGTGCAGAATATGCTTAGTGCACAAACTCTGAGTTTAGGATTATATGGAGTAGGTATTGCGGCTGTAGGTATGCTTTCAACACTCGGTATCACTCTTGCAACAGATGCGTATGGTCCTATTGCGGATAATGCAGGTGGGAACGCAGAGATGAGTAAACTTCCTCCGCATGTACGTCAGCGTACGGATGCCCTGGATGCTTTAGGAAATACCACTGCTGCTACAGGAAAAGGGTTTGCTATCGGCTCTGCCGCTTTAACTGCTTTGGCGTTGCTTGCTTCTTACATTGAGGAAGTAAAAATAGCCCTGCAACATGTGAATCAGCATGTGATTGTTCTTTCTAATGGAGTAAGCGTTGATGTAGTGAATGCTACTATTGTGGATTTTATGGATTATTTCCAGGTTACCTTAATGAATCCGAAAGTGCTTGTGGGAGTGTTTATTGGTTCTATGATGGCTTTTTTGTTCTGTGGATTAACGATGAATGCGGTTGGTCGCGCTGCCCAGAGCATGGTTCAGGAAGTACGCCGTCAGTTCCGTGAAATAAAAGGAATTTTAGACGGTACAGGACAACCCGATTATGCACGCTGTGTCGAAATTTCAACAAAAGGAGCTCAGCGCGAAATGTTATTGCCTTCTATTCTGGCTATTCTTGCACCTATTATTACAGGAGTAATTTTCGGTGTTGCCGGCGTGATGGGATTATTAATCGGAGGACTTGCCAGTGGATTTGTTCTTGCTATTTTTATGGCTAACTCCGGTGGTGCCTGGGACAATGCAAAAAAATATATTGAAGAAGGAAACCTTGAAGGAAAAGGTTCGGATAATCATAAGGCTACAGTAGTAGGTGATACTGTCGGGGATCCATTCAAAGATACTTCAGGTCCTTCTCTTAATATTCTTATTAAATTAATGAGTATGGTAGCTATTGTAACGGCTGGATTAACATTAGCGTTCTCTATCATGTAATTAATTGTGAAATAAGTAAAATAGATAAAAACGCATATTTTCTTTAGAAAATATGCGTTTTTTCGTTGTATCCATAATTCAAGCGATAAAAATAAAACTCAAAATGATATTGCAATAAAATAAGATCATTAAAATAATAGTGATAAATTAATTTTTAATTGTTGTAAATGTGAATATTTTATAAATTAAACAACTAAAGGCGCTTTGGTAGTAGTGGAAGGATTTTATTAATTTATATTTTATTTTTTTACATAAAATATTCTATCCTCTTTATCTTTAATTATGTTATATTTAAAAAAAATCATATTGTTTTGTATTAAAAAAAAACGTTTCTTTGCAAGCCAAAAACTTTATTGCTCTTTTAGATGTACTGTTCATTATATTACATCTATTCTTATATAGAAATATAAAATATTAAATTTTTATTTAAGAATATTTCATTGCCTTTTTAATGGATTAATATCAAATTAACCAAAATATGAAAATAAGATTTTACTTTTCTTTTTTGCTTTTTATCTTACTGGTTTCAAGTTGTATTTCACCTGGTAAAATTCCTTATTTAAAAGATGCGGAAAAATACCTCAGCAACAATTAAGCGCTGCGGCTACAGTATATGAGGCAAAAGTAATGCCAAAAGATATTTTATCTATTGTTGTAAGTACAGTTATCCCAGAAGCATCTGCTCCATTTAATATTAGCGGCTCGGAATATATTGTTGAAAGTGATGGATATATAGAATATCCGGTAGTAGGTCGTATCAGAGTGGAAGGATTAACTCGTTATGAAGTACAAGAACTTATAAAAAATCTTATTTATCCTAAATATCTGAAAGAAGATCCGTTGATTAAAGTTACTTTTATAAATTATAAAATAACCATTCTGGGAGAAGTAAGAAGTCCCGGAAGTTATAATGTGGATCGGGAAAAATGTTCGGTTTTCGATGCGTTGGCGCTTGCCGGTGATTTAACTATTGCCGGGAAAAGAGAGAATGTATTGTTGATGCGGGAAGATGGGGATGGCGAAAAGAGTTTTTACCGCATAAATTTACAAGATAAAGATTTGGTACTCTATCCTTCTCTTTTTTATTTGCAGCAGAATGATATGTTATATGTAGAACCGAGTAAACAGGTTGCCATCAGTCAATCTTCAGGTTGGGTAATAAACACCATGTCCAGTCTTGTTTATTTAGCTATTTATACCCTTACTCTTTTTAATTTAAAATAATATTAATTTTTTTATTAAAATATGTCGGAAATTAATCAGAATATAAACATAAATAAAGGAAAAGAGCATGAAATAGATTTGAGAGAATTCTTGTTCCGACTTTTAGGGCACTGGAAATGGTTCCTCATTTCTTTAATTATCTGTTTTGCTTACGGAATGTTTAAAATATACCGTGCCACTCCTTTATACAAAACGGTGGAACTTGTAATGATAAAAGATTCACGGAGCGGATCTGATGAATTTCTATTAGACCTGGCTGGTATGGGTAGAAGCAATATGGAAAATGAAATTGCCACTCTTACTTCTCCTGATATTTGTGCAAAAGTGATCACTTCATTAGAATTATATACTACATATCGTATTCAAGGACAGTTCGGAATGCGGGAAAGGGAATTATATGGTGCGGATTGCCCTCTGTACGTAAGGTTAGAAAATGTTGCTCCGGATTCTATTTATCCTGCTTTTCTTGAATTTACTCCTCTTAAAGACCGGTTTGAGATAAATACGGGGGGTAAAATTTATTCTGTCAATGTGATGGATATGCCCTTGCAATTGAATACGCCAAAAGGAATATTTTATATTGACCTGAAAAAGGGACATTCTATGCCTGAAAGGGATATTTCGGTTTCTATTAATAATCCTGCTACTCTTTCCTGGATGTATGCCTCATCCCTTTCGGTAGAAGAAGCAAGTGAAAATTCTACCTTGTTAAATATCTCAATGATTGGGCAGCATCCTGTAAAAAGCAGAGACTTTATTGTTAAATTGATTGATATCTATAATGAAGAAACAGCGAATGATAAAAATATGGTTGCGTATAATACGTCAATTTTTATAAATGAACGTATAAAAGATATATCTTCAGAATTAGATGATGTAGAAAAAGCAGCTGAGGATTTCAGACAGGCACACCAGATAACAGATTTAAGTTCTGCTGCTCATGCTTATTTTCAACGTTCGAGTGTTAATGAACAGGAATTATCGCAGTTAGAAACGCAATTGAATCTTATTACATTCGTAGAAAACTTTATTCTTAATCCGGAAAATGAAAGCAAGTTGATTCCGAATATTTCTTTGTCAGATATGAGTATATCGAGTCTCATTAATCGTTATAATGAAGAATTATTAAACCGTGAGCGGCTTGTTAAAGCAACTTCAGAATCAAATCCGGCATTAATAGAAATGAATCAGCAGATCGCTTCAATGAGGCAAGGAATCCTGACGGCTATTTCTAATGTAAAAGGAACTACATTAATTGCAAAACAAAATCTGGAACGACAGAATATTATTAATAATGCCAGAGTTCAAAATGTCCCTCAGCTGGACCGGCAGTTAAGTGAAATAACCCGCCAGCAAAAAGTAAAAGAAGACTTATATATTTATCTTTTGAGAAAAAGAGAAGAAACAGCTTTGGCACAGGCTGCTATTTCTCCGAAAGCTAAAATAGTCACAGAACCTGTTGTTTCTTTTTCTCCGATTTATCCGAACACGAGGCTGACCATGATGTATTCATTGTTAGCAGGGCTTCTTATCCCCATAGCTATTATTGTAATAAGAGACTTTTTAAGGACTAAGGTGGATAGTCGGGAAGATTTGACGAGAATATTACAGGCGCCTTTTATCGGGGAAATTTCTAAAAATACAGAAAAGTCGACTATTGTGGTCAGAAAGAATGTAAACTCTTCCATTGTGGAACTTTTCCGTACTCTTCGTAATAGTATCAACTTCATGATTTCTAACTCGGATAAAAAGGTTATATTAGTTACCTCTACATTAGCGGGTGAAGGAAAAACCTTTGTGAGTATAAATCTGGCGATGAGTTATGCATTGATGGATAAAAAAATTATCTTGATAGGGCTGGATATCAGAAATCCCAAGCTAGTTCAAAACATGGGAATAAAGAAAACCATAGGATTGACTTCTTATCTTTCCGGAGCAGAAACGGATTACAGGTCGTTAATAACCACCACTCCTTTTCATGAAAATTTATTTCTTCTTCAATCAGGATCTGTTCCTCCTAATCCGAATGAACTGTTAGTATCTAATCGTCTTGATGAATTAATTCTTCAATTAAGAAATGAATATGATGTGATTATTGTTGATACTGCACCCGTTGGTTTGATTTCGGATACTTTCCTTTTAAATCGTATTGCTGATTTGTTTATTTATGTGACAAGGGAAAATGTAACACCAAAACAAACTATTGAATATGTAAATAATATTTATCATGAACATCGGTTAAATAACATGTATGTTGTGCTGAATGCAACAGAACTGGATAAAAAGAGATATGGTTATGCACGATATAAATATGGATATAAATATTATTATGGTTATCAATCTGATGAATCGAAAAAGAAAAAAAAAGAAATAATGTAAATTATCAATTTTGTTTTTTCTGAATGATTTTAATGCTTACCCCTGATAAAACTTATAAAAAGTTCTATCAGGGGTAAGCATTAAAATAGGTTACCGGTTTAACTAAAATATCCAAGCATTCGGTTAATAAAAAAGAGAGAGGCAAATTTTCAATTGGTGTTTTAACCTGAAATAATTGATTAATACTTATATTTGTATTTTAATAAAATCTTATATGATACAGTTTTCCAGTTTAGCGAATAAAATTTTTAAAGATTGTACAGATCTTTACCATGTGAAAAATAATGTAGATGCCGAAATTGAAAATCCTTATGAAAAAAATAGTATTGAATATTATTTGTTTCTGAAAAACTGGATTGATGCTGTGCAGTGGCATCTGGAAGATATAATAAGAGATCCGGGGATTGATCCCTGTGAGGCATTAAAAATAAAACGGAGGATTGACACTTCGAATCAGGAAAGAACAGATCTGGTTGAACTTATTGATACTTATTTCCGGGAAAAGTTCAGCACCATAACGCCACACGTAGATGCTACTATTAATACGGAAAGTCCGGCGTGGGCAATAGATCGTCTTTCTATCCTTGTTTTAAAAATATACCATATGCAGGAGGAAGTAAGCCGGAAAGATGCTTCTTCTCTTCATATTTTACAATGTGAACAAAAACTGAGCATTTTATTAGAACAGCAAAAGGATTTGTCTTTAGCTATTGATCAGCTATTAACAGATATAAGTATGGGGAAAAAATATATGAAGGTATATAAGCAAATGAAAATGTATAATGATCCGACATTAAACCCGGTGCTTTATGGAAAGAACCGGTAATTTAATGCTGTTTTTTGTTTTCTGATGAATGTTTTGATAATCAGATTTTCCGCCATGGGAGATGTTACAATGACCGTGCCTGTGATTGATTCTTTGGCCAGACAACATCCGGAGATTACTTTTACAGTTGTTTCTCAGGATAATTTTGCAGCTTTTTTTGATTATATGCCTGAGAATGTCCGTTTTTTTTCTGCATCTCTTAAAAAAGATCACAAAGGAATAAAAGGAATATACAAGCTTTTTCAGCAACTTAATAAATTGGGGATAACGCATGTCGCTGACCTGCATAATGTGTTACGTTCAAAATTATTGCGTTTTTTCTTCTTCATTAGTGGGGTTCGTACTTTCCATATAAAAAAAGGAAAAAAGGAAAAAAGAAATCTTACCAGGAAAACAGATAAAAATTTATTTCCGTTAAAGAGTTCTTTCATCAGGTATCAGGAAGTTTTTTTATTATTAGGATTACATTTTAACTTGAATTTTCATTCTATATTCGGAAAAAAGAAAGGAGATCTTAATAAAATAAAGTATTTTACAGGAGATAAAAATGAGGAATGGATAGGCATAGCCCCTTTTGCAAAACATGTGGGTAAGATTTATCCTCTTGAAAAAACGGAAGAAATAGTTCGGGAATTGTCAACTAATTCCTCTATAAAAATATTTCTATTCGGAGCAGGTGAAAAAGAAAATCATATTTTATCATGTTGGGAAGAAAAATACAGAAATACTATTTCTGTTAATGGTAAGCTTAAGGGATTAAGAGAGGAGTTAATTCTTATCAGTCAGTTGAATGTAATGTATTCTATGGATTCCGCAAACATGCATCTTGCTTCTTTAACGAATACTCCTGTTATATCCATCTGGGGTGCTACGCATCCATATTCAGGTTTTTTAGGATGGAAACAGTCCTTAGAAGATGCAATCGGATCAGATCTTTCCTGTCGTCCTTGTTCTGTTTATGGAAACAAGTCCTGTTATCGCAAGGATTATGCTTGTTTGAATAACTTATCTGTTGAAAAAATATTAGAAGCATTAAATAAATATTTGTAGTTTTTTTACTTATGCACTTTCTTTTAGAATTAATACGGGATATTGAGGCCGGTTCCTTTTTATTTCTGAACGGGTATTTTCGTCATTCTGCTTTGGATTTTATTATGTGGTGGGCGAGTGATCGTTTTATCTGGATTCCATTGTATATTTTTTTCTTATGGAAAATTTATCAGAAGTATCCGAAACATTTCTGGCTGGTTATAATCTCCTGTTCTTTTCTTATTCTTTTAAATGATCAGTTGGGAAATATTTTTAAATACGGATTTGAAAGATTACGTCCGACGCATGATCTTTTACTTGGAAAATTGGTGAATACGGTAAAAGGTTATCAGGGAGGTAAGTATGGATTTTATTCGGCACATGCTGCAAATTCCTTTGCGATCGCCATGTTTGTCTCCATTCTTAAAAGAGATGAGTATACACTGTTTTTACCATTGGCATTTTCTTATGCTACTTTGGTTTCGTTTAGCCGTATTTATCTTGGAGTACATTATCCTAGTGATATTGTAACAGGAGCTTTTATAGGAATAGTTACCGGATGGTTTTTTGCTGTTTTATATTTAAAAGGTTATGGATATTTGGTAGATAGAAAAAAAGAACCACTGAAATTGGAAATATCTTAATAGTATATTTTATTCATGATGATAGGGTTGTCCTTTTATTATAGTCATTGCTCTGTAAACTTGTTCAATAAATAATAACCTTATCATTTGATGGGAAAAGGTCATTTTAGATAAAGATAATTTTTCTTTTGAAATTTTATAAACCTTTTCTGAAAAGCCAAAAGGTCCTCCTACTATAAAAACTATTTTTTTATTGGATTCCAGCATTTTTTTTTCTAAAAATTCAGCAAATTTTAACGAAGTAAATTCTGTGCCTTTTTCGTCTAAAAGAATGATATGATCATTTTTATCTATATATTTTAAGATTTCCTCCCCTTCTTTTTCTTTTTGCTGGATCTGATTCTGATTCTTATTGTTTTTAATATCCGGAATCACTATAACTTCAAAAGAAAGGTAGTGTTTAAGGCGTTTTTCATATTCCTGAATTGCTTCATTCAAGTATTTTGTCTGGGTTTTACCTACTACCAGCAACGTAATTTTCATATTTCTTTTTACTTTTAAGAAGGGTAAAAATAATATTTTTCATTGAAACAAATGGAAAGCCTGACAATAAAGATTTTTTGTTACTTTTGTTGTTTAATTAAAAACATTGGGAAAAATAGCTATGAATTACAGTATTCGTATTTTATTGATATTCTCTTTTTTTATAACAGGACTATTTTTTACATTTTCACAGTCGACTTACCAGACCGTAACAGAAAATGGAAAAAGGTATATTCTTTATACAGTTCAACCAGCCGAAGGACTTTATTCTATATCCAGAAAGTTTAATGTCAGTCAGGATGAAATTACAAATAGTAATCCTGAAATTTCCCAAGGCTTAAGGGTCGGACAAGAAATAAAGATTCCATTGTCGGGTAATAATGTTACTTCAGGCAACAATTCTTCTCTACAACAAACCCATGTAGTAGCTCCCGGAGAAACTCTCTATTCTTTATCCAGGTTATACGATAAATCGGTAGATGAATTAATTAGTTTAAATCCGGAATTGCAAAACGGGCTAAAAGTCGGGCAAGAAATAAAAATTTCAACTTCTGCTTCCGATGCATCTACGCTGCCGACTTCTAACAGAACTCATACTGTGATTCCCGGAGAAACATTATATTCTTTGGCGAATGCATATGGAACTACAGTAGAGGAATTAATTCAATTAAATCCGCATGTAAAGGATGGATTGAAAACCGGGCAGGAAATCTATCTTCCCAGGGAAGGAAATGGATTTATTTATCATACGATTCAAGACAAAGAAACTCTTTTTTCAATCAGTAAAAAATATGAATTGTCTCAAGAAGATATTTTAACTGATAATCCGGGTTTATCAGCTTCTAATCTGAAAGTAGGAAGTGTTATAAGGCTAGATGCAGAGAAAATAAGACAAAAAAGAATAGAAAGGGAAGAGCGGGAACGGATCAATAATAGCTATTTTACATACATTGCAGAAAAGAAAGAAAAAGTAGAAGATGTTGCTGAAAGATTTAATGTTTCTGTCAATGAATTAAAAAAAATAAATCCGAAGTTACCCAAAAAACTTTCTAAGGGAGATAAAATACTTATTCCTGCACCGAAAATACACCCTGTAAATACAAATCCGGTTGTTAATCAATTGCCATCCTTGAATGAAAAAGAACAAAATTCTATTCCGAAGATTGCAATCATGCTTCCTTTTTTGACAAATGTAGAAGGTAGGAAAGCGGAAAGAGACCGAATGGTGGAATATTACGAAGGTTTTCTGATGGCGTTAAATGAAGCTAAATTAAAAGGATTTTCAGTAAATCTGTATACCTATGATGTTCAAAATAACGAACAGCTTTTAAATTTGATAGGTAAACCAGAATTAAAAGAAATGAATTTGATTATAGGTCCGGCTTATGAAGAAGGAATTGATTTAATTTCCGAATTCTCACAAAATAACCACATTCCATTGGTAGTGCCGTTTACATCCAGAAATTCCAGTTATCAGACAAATCCTTATATTTATCAGATTAATGCTCCTCAAAGCTTTTTTCAATCAAAAGTGAGTGAAGTTTTTATTAAACAATATAAGAATTATCAAATTGTAATTTTAATAGCAGAAAATATTCCGGATGATAAATCCGAGTTTATTCAAAATTTGACATCTGTTTTAGAGCAAGAAGGAATCCAATATAAAAAAGTAAGTATTTCAGGAAATAATACTTCTAATTTATTAAATGCATTATCCTCTGAAAAGAAAAATGTAATTGTTCCGGCTTTTTCAACATCCGGAGCTCTGGAAAAAACTCTTCCTGGTATCCTGAAATTAAAAGAAGGTAATCCCTCTAAGGATTTTATTTTATTCGGTTATCCGGAATGGCAAACCTATAATAAAAATATACGTTTGCGTTATTTACATCCTCTGGATTCCTATATTTTTTCTTCTTTTTATGCTAGTATGTCTTCTTTTGAAACAAATCAGTTCCGGACAAATTTTATGAAAGCTTATAGTAAAGATATTATTCCTACTTTTCCTAAATTTGCTTTGTTAGGATATGATACAGGAAAATATTTTTTATCTGCTTTACAGAAATATGGTTTTAATTTTTATGAAAATTCAAATTCTCTGTATTCGCCGGGTTTACAAATGAATTTTAATTTTGAGAGAACTAATTATTGGAGTGGCTTTATTAATAAAAATATCTATTTTATTCATTTTGATAAAGAAAAAAATGTAAGTGCCACCAATTATCGTTAAAAAATAAGCTATTCTTTTTTGGAAAAGGAATACTTTATGGATTTTTCTTATTATGAATAAAATAGTTAATATATTTTTTTTTCTACTTCTTTTTTGTTTTGCTTCTTTTGAATTAAAAGCGCAACGCTATTTTAAACCGGAACTTTCATTTGGTCCATTTGCCGGAGCTACTCTTTCTAAAGTTTCTTTTACTCCGACCGTGAAACAGGATTATTTTGTGAGTTATATTATCGGATTTAAATTCCGTTATATTTCTGAAAAGAATCTGGGCTTTCTGCTGGAACCAAGTTTTAGCAACTATGGTTGGAAAGAGAATTTTGCGGAATATACAGACCCGACTTTAGAATATTCCCGTAGGATATCTTATTTTGAGTTACCTTTTCTGACACATGTTTATTTTGGTGATAAGAAAAGGATATTCATTAATGCAGGTCCTGTTGCCAGAATTTTATTATCAGAAAAAGAAAGTATGAATTTTTCTTTGGAAAATGAATTACCTCCTACTACAAATGGCCGGGATGCATATGGAAATTCAATTGAGCATACATTTGATTATGGTATAAGTGCTGGTTTGGGATTTGAACTACAAACCAAAAAAGCAAATTTTTTACTGGAAGGGCGATATTATTTTGGTTTAGGAGATATATTTAATAATCATAAGCGTGATCCTTATTCTAAATCCGCCAACCAGAATATAATCATTACATTTAGTTATTTAATTCCCCGGAAATAATTTGGTTTCTTTTCTTTTGGATCTTTTTAGTCCTACTCTTAATTTATTTACTTATCATATGTGGATGATTTTAGATAATATACTATTCAAGACCACAAAAGATAATTCCTGTAGCTAGTAAATTCTTTCTCTGAGAAAAGACAATAGATTGAATTTATTCTTTTTCAAGTAGGTTGTAGATCTTTTTCTGAAGGTTGTCTCTCATCAGATTAATAGCTGCAATATTCCCTCTTTTATCAATTAGAATACATACGGGTAGTGAATTTACAGGATACGCTTTTATTCCTTCTTTTTTATTATCTATTAGTTGGATTAAGTTAGAATCGAATTTTTTTGTATTTTCCGACCATAACTTTTTGTCAGTATCTGTGGCAATAGCAATGAAAGTTATATTATCTGACTCTTCTTCATACTGAACTAATGTTTCAGAAATTATTTCTTTGGAAATATCAGACCACGGGGCCCAGAAAAAAAGTAATGTTATTTTTTTTCTATCAATATAAGTGGATAAATTGTTTTCTTTATTTGAGGAATCTTGTATTTTGATATCTTTATAAAATGTACCATATAATTTTTTGAATTCTTCTATTTGATTAATAACATTTTGAATTTCTGGTAATGACTTAAAATCAGGGGAAGAGGAATTGATAATTTTTTCCTGTTCCATTACATCAAAATATGCTAAGTGTTTTTTAAATAAGTATTCTCCCAGTGAATTCTGTATATTTTTTTTGATGAATGAAAAAATATACCTATTTGTATTTTGATTTATTTTGTTTATCTGTTGTTGTTTTATTATTTTTTGTTCTTCCGGAAACAATAATAAACTGTCTTGTATTTTTTGTTTTTCTATATAATAGTTTTCCAGAATAGAAAGAAATTGTTGTAAAGAATCGTTTAAAGAAGTTCCGGATATATGACTTTGAGAGTCATTTATCTTTATGTTTATTATTCCTGTCTCCGGAACAAATAAAACTTCTCTGAAATCCGGAAAATAAAGAGATAAAATATCTAAAGAATCATTTTGTATTTTAAATTCAAAATTTTCATTCAGTATAATGGTGGAATCTATTTTTTCCCAGTCTGATGAAAGGTTGTTTTCTTTCATCAGATAAATAACTTCTCCGTTCCATTCCGGAATTTCAATTATCCCTTTTATTACTGAAGATTCATTATTTGTGTCAGATTGATTACAGCCTGAGAAATGAAGAAAAATAAAAAGAATAAATAATAAATATATTTTATTCATTGATGGTAAGAATATATAATAAATTCCATAATAAAATCTATCATCATAAATTATTAACCAATGCTTGGGTAAATTCTGTTGTGGAAAGAGAAATTCCATTATCCATGAATCGGGCTAAATCTGTAGTGGCTTTTTTTTGTTGAAATGTTTTTTCGATTGCTTCTTCAATTTTTTTCGATGCTTCTTTCCATCCTAAATATTCTAACATCATCGTTGCCGAAAGAAGAAGTGAACATGGGTTAGCCATATTCTTACCGGCGATATCAGGTGCTGTACCATGTGTTGCTTCAAAAATAGCATGTCCTGTTAAATAATTAATATTTGCTCCGGGTGCAATACCAATTCCCCCCACCATAGCTGCTAATTGATCGGAAATATAATCTCCATTTAAATTTAAAGTAGCAATTACACTGTAATTTTCCGGTTTGAGAAGAGTATTTTGTAAAAATGCATCTGCAATGCAATCATCGAGTACGAGCTTTCCTTCTTCCAATTCTTTTTTATATTCCCTTTCAGCCAAAGCATACCCCCATTTTTTGAATCCTCCTTCTGTAAATTTCATTATGTTTCCTTTATGAACTAAAGTCACTTTTGGAAGTTTATTTTTTAATGCATATTCAATAGCAGAACGAATTAATCTTTCAGAACCTTCTTTGGAAACGGGTTTAATACCAAAAGAAGAAGTTTCAGGGAAACGGACTTTTTTTGTGCCCATTTCCTTTGAAAGGAACTGATAAAATTTGACTGCTTCCGGAGTACCTTCCTCCCACTCTATTCCGGCATAAATATCTTCTGTATTTTCTCTGAAAATAATCATGTCAACTTTCTCCGGATACTTAACAGGGGATTCTACACCAGAGAACCATCTGACGGGCCTTACACAGGCATATAGATCCAATTCCTGACGAAGAGTTACATTCAGAGAACGAATGCCCTCTCCTACAGGTGTTGTCAAGGGACCTTTTATGCCTACCAGATAATCTTTAAAAGCATTCATTGTTTCTTCCGGAAGCCAGGTACCGGTCTGATCATACGCTTTCTCTCCTGCTAATAATTCTTTCCATTGAATTTTTCTTTTACCGCAATAAAGCATTTCTATAGTTTTATCAACTACAGTTTGAGTGGCTTGAAAAATTTCTTTACCAATGCCATCACCTTCGATATAAGGTATTACCGGATAATCAGGAACAATTAGTTTATTATTTTTTATAGTTATTTTGTGATCCATATTTTTATTATCTATTGAAAAAGATTTTTAATTTCATTCCTGACATCCAATTAATTGCTTTGGTCTACTTTTTTTATATAATTTAAGGCGCTTCCTGCTTTAAACCATTCTATTTGTGTTTCATTATATGAATGAAGTACGTCAAAAGTTTCCCAAGTTCCGTCAGAATGTTGTAGGAGGGCTTTTAAAGGCTGATTCGGAGTAAAAGAAGAAAGTCCGAGAATGCTTATTTTATCATCTTCACGAATTTTATGGTAATCATTTTTGTCTGCAAAAGTAATTGCCAGCATTCCCTGTTTTTTTAAATTTGTTTCATGGATGCGGGCAAAGGACTTAACCAGTATAGCCTTAACATTCATGAAGCGGGGTTCCATGGCAGCATGTTCACGGGACGAACCTTCTCCATAGTTTTCTTCTGCTACTACAATGGAACCAATTCCCTGAGTTTTGTAATATTTTGCTAATTCTGAAACTTTTTGGTATATTCTTTCTTGAGGATTTAATATGGTATCTGTTTTATTATTAAAAGCATTTACTGCTCCCATAAGCATATTCCCGGAAATGTTTTCCAAATGTCCCCGGAATTTTAACCAGGGACCTGCCATGGAAATATGATCTGTTGTACATTTACCTTTTGCTTTTATTAATAATGAAAGCTCCATCTTATCTTCTTTATCCCAGGCAGGAAAAGGAGTTAACAATTGAAGCCGCTCTGAATCAGAATTGATTTTTACCTGAATATTTTCCGGATATTTATCGGGAGCAATATATCCATTTTCTTTTGTTTCATATCCCAGAGGTGGGATTTCATAGCCTTTAGGCTCTTTTATTTTTATATTTTCCCCTTTTTGATTAATTAAAGTATCTACTAACGGATTAAAACAGAGATCCCCTGCTATTGTTAAGGCCATTACAATCTCCGGAGATGCAACAAACCCATGAGTATTAGGATTTCCGTCATTGCGTTTGGCAAAATTCCGGTTAAAAGAGGTAATAATGGAATTACGACGGTCCGGGTTATCTGTATTTCGTATCCATTGGCCGATACATGGCCCGCAAGCATTTGCCATAATGGTTCCACCAATATCTTCAAAATCTTTCAATATACCATCTCTCTCTGCTGTGTAACGAACTTTTTCTGACCCAGGATTGATAATAAGTTCTGCTTTTGCTTTTAGATTATCATTTTTTGCCTGGTGTGCAATGGATGCAGCCCGACTTAAGTCTTCATAGGAAGAATTTGTGCAGGACCCTATGAGTCCGACTTCCATTTTACTCGGATAATTTTTTTCCTGAACTATTTTTCCGAATTCTGAAATCGGATAAGCGGCATCAGGAGTGAAGGGACCGTTAATGTATGGTTCAAGCTTATTCAAATCAATTTCGATGATTTTATCATAATATTTTTCAGGATTTTCAAGAACTTCCGGATCTGCTACCAGACATGCTTTGTTTTCAGAAGCAAGTTCTGCAATTTCTAACCGGTCTGTAGCTGACAGATAATCAAACATTTTGTTATCAAAAGGAAAAACAGATGTCGTGGCACCTACTTCTGCTCCCATGTTACAGATAGTTGCTTTTCCTGTTGCAGAAATAGTATCGGTTCCTTCTCCGAAATATTCTATAATAGAATTTGTACCTCCTTTGACCGTAAGAATTCCTGCCAGTTTTAGAATAACATCTTTAGGAGAAGCCCAGCCATTCATTCTTCCGGTAAGCTTTACTCCTATGATATGAGGCATTTTTAGTTCCCAGGGTAAACCGGCCATCACATCCATGGCATCGGCTCCGCCTACTCCAATTGCAAGCATTCCCAGCCCTCCGGCGTTGGGAGTATGAGAATCCGTACCAATCATCATTCCTCCGGGAAAAGCATAGTTTTCCAGTAATACCTGGTGGATAATTCCGGCACCTGGTTTCCAAAAACCAATACCATATTTACTGGAAACAGACTGAAGAAAGTCATATACTTCTTTATTTGTTATTTCAGCCTCTTTTAAATCTTCACGAGCATTCTTTCGTGCAAGAATTAAATGGTCACAGTGAACAGTCGAGGGAACCGCAGTTCTTTTTTTCCCTGCTGTCATAAACTGTAAAAGAGCCATTTGAGCAGTTGCATCCTGCATAGCTACCCGGTCCGGAGAAAAGTTAACATAATCTTTTCCTCTACTATAAGATTTTAACAGGCTATCTTTAGAAAGATGTGTGTATAGAATTTTTTCTGTAAGTGTTAAAGGTCGTTGCAGTACTTCTTTTATTTTATTATGTTTCTGAGAATAAGTTTTATATACTTCTCTGATCATTTCAATATCAAAAATCTTCATATATTTTATTTAAATTATCCGGATAAAGTCAAATCTTTTCCTTAAACAAAGGTAGAAGTTTTTGAGAAGAAATGCAATCATTTTTTCTTACTTGATAAATATACTACTATTTATCAAATCCCAAAAAATTAAAGTTTACATACCAATTTTCTTATGAATAAAAATTATTAATAGAATTTATTTTTTTATGATTTTAAAAGTTTCATCTTCAATCATTACAAAAAATATACCTTTTGAACAAGTGGATACTGGAACATATTCTACATCAGTAGTGCAAAAATGATTAAGTACGGTTTTACCGGTAAAATCAAAAATTCTGATATTTTTATATTCTGCATTTTCGATTATAAAATAATCTTTTACTGTAGTAGGATAAATTTTAAAATTGTTTTTCTTTTCGCTAAATTCACTATCATTACTATTAGGAGCATTGAAAGTGGGTGCCTGAATTACCCATTTTTCACTTCCATCAGGTATGCGGGAATAACTCATATTCTTTTCTAAGGCAGGAAAAGTTACTTTATCGATTTCCTCTATTTTATTTTCTTCATTTTTCCGGGAAAGAATAAGCGTTTCTCCGGCTTTACTGAGAGAAAAATTAAGATGTAATGGCCCTTTATAAGGTTGTTTATCTGCCCATAATATAATTCTTCCTTTGGCTGGAATAACCGTTTTTTCCGGATAATTGTCCGGAAATTGATACAGTGTCGGTCTTGAAGGAGTATCGCTAATATACCAGCCTGCTATATCTACATCAAATAGTTCATCATTATATAATTCTATATAATCATTTGTATCCCCATATTCATCCTTAAACATATTATTTCTCGAAACAACCTCATTAATGTATATATCAGGTTTATCCATGGGAATAGCCGGTTGGTCTTCTTTATAAATAGCATTTAATGAAATATGGGTAGAAAGATTTATTTGAAGTTCAGCATCAGTAATAATTTCTTTTTTATTATCTGCAGCGAAAGAGAATTCCCAATGTTTAAAAGTATAACCTCTTACAGGAGCTGCTTTTAGAATAACTTTTTCATTATTAAAGTATTTAATAGAAATATCATTATGTAGGATGTTTTCAGAAAAGAAGAAGAGGGAGGGATTTTTAATATTGGATTTTAAAGAAATATTTTTAATAGATGCGGAATTAAAAAAATAGTCAGAAATAAATGTCAGCATTTTATTAGGACGTTTTTGAGAGAATTCTTTCATGAGTGCCAGATCATAGTTCCATTCTCTTTCACTTCCACATTTATTTTTATGAAAAATAATTTCTTGAGATATTTTAGAAGAGATACTATCCATGATATGTCCTACTCTTTTTATTTCAAAAGTTGAAGATAAGTGAATACAGAATTGATGAATAAATCTTTCCTTAAACTCATTATTTAATATTAATCTTCTAAAAATAAGAATGCTCCATTCTTCCGCCTCTTCTAATACATAACGCAATGTATTATGTTGGCCGACCCCATTATCGAAAAGATTATAACCATAATCTGTATCATATAATAACCAACGCCATTTTCCATTTTGTTTTTTCTTCCAAACTTTAAAATTATTATGCGGCCAGTCTCTGTTTTCATAATATATCTCTGCTATCATGTAATGGATATAACTGTCAATATCTATTTTTTCTTTAACTTGTTGATATATTTCATGATTTGTAATATCATTATTTTTAACGAAGTTTGTTAATTCAATAAATTCTGGATGGGTAATTATTTCTTCTGTCTTTAAAAGATAAAATTCTTCTTCATCTAACCCGTAATTTGTATATAAATAATCTTTATTAGTTCTTTCTCTTAAATTCTGAATTCCATAATATTCTCCGTTTATAAAGCATATAGCTGGTTTGTATGCCTGATAATCAATATTCATTTGATCTATAATCAATGATTGCATAAATCCATCACGCATCATGGAATAATAAAAATCATTACCTGAATTTCGAAATAAGATATCTTTATATTTTTTATTTGGTTTCACTTCTGAAAAAATATCATATCGAAGCCGATTGTCACCGAATTTTTTTCTGGGAGATATTTTTAATGATTTCAGAGGGTTCTTACGAGAGCACCCGCCGGAAATAGAGATATCTAATTCTTGATTCAGACAACTTATTCCTTCGGTATCAAAAAGTTCAAAATTTACAGGACGATTCCATGATTGGTTCCAGTTTACAGGCTCTGTTTCACAATTGCCCTCTATCCCATTAATCCCTTTAGTATATATTCCAATCATATCATCAAATAGATTTTTTTCATCTGTGATGATAGAAACAACTGGTAAATCAAATTCCCGTTCATTTATAAAATAAGTGGCAGAAGTAATCTCACTGGGTAATTTATTTTCAGAAAAAGCTATTGCTCTTACACAAGTTGTTTCGGTGAGAAGGATTCCATCTTTATTGGTATATTTTTTAGAATTCGGAGTTGGTTCACTTCCGTCCAACGTATAATGGATTGCGTCTGAAGAAAAAATGGAAATAATTTTAAGTATTTAATTGCCGGTATAGAAACCACCCGGTAATTCAAAAATAGGTTTTTCACAACTTTCTTTTGCGAACCTTTTATTATTATTACTTTTTCCGGGACTATATTCTGAAAAGAAAACCCACTCGTTTCCTCCGTCTGTTTTTCTTCCATATGAAACATTTCGGAATTGAGCAGGATAAGTTATCTGATCAATAATTTCTTTTTTATTGTTCATCAAGTATAGACTACCTCCTTCCGGGGACAGTTTAAAATTTGCATGGCCGGTGATTTCATCTCTTTCAAACCAAAGGATGCCATACCCGAAGGGAGCTATCTGCTGAGAGAAGGGTTTCCATTTTGTAGGTTCTTCCGGATTATCCGTGAAATAAAAATCTTCTATGTCATAAATATCAGAAGATGAATTATAAACTTCTACCCACATACTATAATTAAAAGAATCATCCATTACTGCCGAAACATTCTTCGGCATAATTTCATTTATTCTTAATTGACTTAATAGTGAGGGAAAAATAAAGCCATAAAAAAATAAGGATACAAAAAAATCTTCTCACAACAAAAACCGGATACATGATACTTCAACATTGAGTAAACTTGCTAATCAATGGAATTGCAAATATATAATATACTTTGAGAACAATAATATAATTAACCATTTTTTGATTAATAATTTTTTTCTCCATTTCGTTTTATGGTATTCTATTACTGTATAAATTCGGGTACTGTATTATTTCACTACGCATCTTTAATTTTAGCAGATAGAAGATTTGCTCTGCCAATAAATCTTGTACGTACAAAAAGAAATTAGTTGCATAATATTTACCTTTTGTTTATTTTTTTATTATCTATAGCTTTAATTAAATTTAAATTTGTTTTCATTTTAAATTTATTTTTCCTTAATGGATTTGTCAGTTATCTTCTCTATTATTTTTATTTTTTACATAATTACTTATAGTTATTTATAAAAGCTTTGATTTTAAGACTTTTATTTTCTATTATCCTCCTTATTCTGTTAAATAAGCAAAACAAAAAAACAATAAAATAAATTGGATGTTTTATCTATGTATTTAAGTAAATATTAAAAATTATACTTATATTATGAGGAAAAATATTAAATATAAATTGTTTATTATATTTATTTTTCATTTATTGATCTTTCATAATTTTGCACAGACCTTCGGACCTGAATTAATAACAGGAGGTGATTTCGGTACAACAGAAACAGCAGGAAAGAATGGAGATAATGGAGAAGGATCAGATATTTATCCGGAGGTAACAGATCCGAATATTCCTCTTTATTATCAACCTGTGACCAGAGCTTATCATAATGGAAATCTTGTTTATATTGAAATAAACCCCGGATTAACTATTGGAAAACCCCTGGTGAATAATAGTGGATATACTTGGGGATTAAATGAAGTATGGGATTCGGATGCTTATTTTTTTCCTGATACCAACGGAAATATTAATTATTCCACTGTGGTTCCTCATGCTCCTAATAATGGATTTTACATTGTAGGGACAACAACAAACGGAATGTATAATCTCCCTTCTTTAAATTCGCCGGCTTGGTATGAAATATACGACAGGTATGAAACAAACTTTACTAATCCTACAAACTACTTTCTTATTACAAATGCAGACTGGGATGACACAAAGCTTTTCTTTCAGGGAAGAGTTGCTGTGACTCCCGGTCAGGCTTATCGTATGAGTGCAGATATAAGCCGGTTGAATAATACAGGTGGTGCACCGAATATAGACTTTATTATTAGTACTGATGGAAGTAACCTGTCTTACGAAACACCTGTATATACGACGGGTAGTATTCCGGACCAGGGTGGTGAATGGATAACACATTACTTTGATTATATTGCCCCTTGTAATGCCGACAGTATATATGTAGCCTTCCGGAACGCACATTATGGAGGTACCGGAAATGATGTTGCGCTTGATAATCTAAGCATGCGGGCTATTTATCCGCAGATTGTGGCAGATACTTCGGATGGATGTGCAGTAACATTATACTTAGACGGTTCCATGGAGGATATATTAGATCCTTTTCTGTATAGGTTATCTTGGGAGTTAAGTTCAGATGGTGGCACATCTTATACGTCTGTGTCCACATTGCAGCAATATACAACCAATACACCAGGTATTTACCGGTTGGTTGTTTATACGGATGCAACGGAAAATTGCCCGATTTATTCTAATACGATAATTTTGGAAGATAGTGGGAATAATTGTGTTTTTATTAATTCACCGGAAGCTATTGATGATACGTATCAGTTAAATATCGGACAAAGTCTTACTGCAAATATTCTTACAAATGATATTCCCAGTGATGGGATAAGTAATCCTGAAGATGTATTAAAAGTAACACACTTTACGATAAATGATACCATTTATCCGGCAGGTTCTACGGTAATTATATATAATATTTCCGGTTTTCGGGCTGGAGTACTTGAATTAGAACAGGATGGTACACTTATCTTTGAAGGTGCTTCCGACTATTTTGGAGCTATACCTCCTATCGGATATACCATTGTAGAAGAAGGGGGAGGACAAGATAGTGCATACGTATATATAAATGTAATAACTTATGAGGTAAGTATAAATGTTTCTTGCGTTTGTTGTCCTATAACCATTAAACTTTTAGTTCCGGATAATACAATTACCGATTATTCTTTATACCGTTATGACACAGATGAATTAGTTGTAAATGGAGAAATTGTCGGAGATTCTTTATATTTTGTTTTTAATGAAACTAATGCAGGAATATTTTATTATACCATTCATCAGGAAACAGAAGAGCTGATTTCTGTTTTTGCTATTGTTGGTCCGGACCGGGCAATCTGGGCTCCTAACACAGTATTAAATTCCCGGAGTTGGTTGGATTATAACAACTGGTATACTCCACAAGGATATGGCTCTCCGAAATGGTGCACGGATGTTGTTATCCCGGAAAATTCTCCTTATTATCCTGAGCTACAGTATCAGGGTTTTGAACAATGCAAAGATATATTGTTCGAACATGGAGCAGCGATAAACCAGATACACCGGTTACTTTATCGCCGGGCATTTGTCCGGTATACACCTGTCCGGGAAAAATGGACCATGCTTTCTGCACCGTTGAAATATATTTATTCCGCGGACTTTTCTGCCGATCCTACATGGGGGGCTACAGCCGGAATTGATCCGAAAGTATATATGCGCTATTTTAATATCGCTTATGAAAATAATAATATGCCGAATCCGGACGGAACGACTGGTAGTTCTACCGGAAGTTTTTCCATGGCCTTTTCAGATATGAAAGAACGGCTAACCTTAGGACTTGGCTTTGCTTTGAACGTAGGAACCGGAAGTAATTCGGTTTTTCAAGGAACGTTTAACTTTCCACGGTTAAATGCCGATAGTACAGAGGTGGAATATAAATATCATTATACAGATGATGGGAGCTGGATAGAAGCTGGAGAGCCAGGAGTTCCTTCTTCCAAATATCCTTTTTATTTTACAGATCCGGGAGAACCGGGAAGAGGAAATGATGTTCCCCGAACAGATGAAGAATGGAGGGCGGATCATTCTAATCCGGTAGGAGAAGATAGCCGTTACCGGTTTATTTATGAAACTTCTTCCTCTGTAAATCCATTTACTATAACACTTCCAGAACCAGGAACAACAAATATTGTTGGAAATCCTTTTATGTCACATATTGATTTTGATGAACTATATGCTTCCAATAGTACTGCCATATATAACTATTATCGTATCTGGGATGGAAGTGGTTTTTATTCTTATATCACGACTGGCGGGATGGACAATGAGACAACATGGTCCGGATTACCAGAAGATGGTTTAAGTAATATTTATCAGGGAAGTCGTTACATAGCACCTATGCAGGCATTTTTTGTAGAGATGCAGCCCGGGCAAAATCAGTTAACATTCATCCCTGATAACATTGCCATTACTCCTATGGATACCACAGGAACAAAGCTTAAGAATATAGATAATCCGGAAAATATCCTTAAACTGAACTTGCAGATGGGAGATAATGTAAGCAAAGCGTTGATAGGAGTTCTACCTTTAGCAACAGATAATTATAATCCGAAAGAGGACGTATATAAGCTATTCTCTTATAATGAGGATACTCCCGAAATATATACGATTGCAGATGGAGAAGCAATTGAAATTAATGCAATCAGTGATAAAGGGGATATGAAACTTCTCCCCATAGGGATTAAAACCTCCCGCACAGGAAAAATCTATTTATCTTTTGATGGTGTTCGGAATTTTACAGCTTTCCCTCATATATATTTACTTGATACACAAACCGGAACTAAATTTAATCTCAAAGATTTTTCTTCAATTCTTATAGAAAAGGAAAATGCAGCAAATATAGAAGGGCGGTTATATCTTATGCTGACAAAACAGGCAAATAATATTTCTGAAAGCAAACCTGAAAATACAATACATATTTTTCTTAAAAATAATTTTTTACAGGTTTCTTCTCCTTTATCTGCTCTTCAGGAAATAGAAATAATAGATATGGTAGGTAGAAGTATTTATAAACAGGACAACATAAATAATATGCTTTACACATCGCAATTATCACTACCATCAGGAATATACATCATAAAAGTAAAAAACGGAGATAACACAGTAGAGCAGAAGATCAAATTATAATATTTTATTGGATGTTTTTATCCGGAAGTAATTGACTATTGTTCTTTAATTAAACATATTCGAATGAAGAAAAATAAGAATAACATATTTATACAAAAGATATTCCTTTTCATTTTTACTTTATTTTTTGCTAATATCTTAACCGCAACTCTAACAGAAGTAATGGCTGCCAAAGAAATTAAAACTCCCTTTTATGTAGATTCGGAAAATTATCCGGTATCAGAATCTGTTTTTCCTGATCACAGAGAATATGAAAAAATCTCCGGAGAAAAATTTTTAAGTCCTTCTGTTTTTTCAGAAAATCAAAGTTCTGAAATTCTGAAAGATAATGAACAAAAGGTAGCTCTGACTGATATTACTGATGGAGAGTTGGAAATTGGAGGAGTAGAGAGAGCTGTTTCGGTGAAAGAAGATTATTTTGTTTTTGCTTTCCTAATAATCGGATATATAGGTTTTCGCCGTAAAAAAATAAAAGCTGAACTTTTAGATCACACTTAATGGAAGTCATTCTTATATTATTTTTCTAAATACCATTATTAACACTTTTTTATTTTAGAAAAGCCGGATATGTTTTTATCCGGCTTTTTTTGTTACTTTCCTTTTTTATATAACTTAACTTTAACTCATCATATAGCTGTTGTATAGCTACTTATATCATTTTATTTCTTCATTGTAGAATTGTTTTTTTAGAAGAGAATTTTGATAAATATCTCATTAACATAAAGTTAAAATTATATTAATAAAATTTAATCTTAAAAACCCTTCCCTTTCCACTTTAGTTTATTAAGGAGATATAGTTATGGGTTAACTTATAATATATTAATATATAATTATGAAATCACTACTAAAAAAAGTGGGTGGTTTCCTCATATTTTTGATTGGAACCCACTCTTTTATATATGCTCAGGTCTATGGACCGGAATTAATATTAAACGGAGATTTTGGAACAATAAAGAGAAACGGAAAAAACGGAGATAACGGTGTCGGAGAATATATTTACCCGGATGTCGTTTCTCAATCTGCGACGATCGGAATGTTTTATCAACCTCCGGAAAAAGGATTTTATGCTTGGGGAGGTCTCTCTGCGGAGAATTTAGGAATATATCCTATATTAACAATTGGTCCCCCTCTTCAGAATGAAACAAGTTACAAATGGGGTATGAATGTATCAGGAGGAAGTTCTTATTATTTTTCCAATCTCGAGAATGGAAATAGTAATATTCCTATTCCATATGGTCCAACAGATGGAGCTTACATAATAGGAACAACGACAAAAGGAATATTTAATGACCCGCTGGCAGGAGCTAGCTGGCATATAGTTTATGATAAGAATGAAACAAATCTGTCTGCTCCTACTAATTATTTCATGATTGTAAATTCGGATGATGATCCGACAAAAATCTTTTTTAAAACAGAAGTGGAAGTAACTCCCGGTCAGGTTTACCGGATGTCTGTAGATATTGCACGGTTGAATATTACCGGAACACCACCAAATGTAGATTTTGTTATCAGCGCGGATGAAAATAGCCTGACAACAGACCCATCGGTTTATTCTACTGGTAATATTTCCGAAGCGGATGGTGGAAAATGGCTGGAGTTTTATTTTGATTATATAGCGCCTTGTACGGAGGATGGCCTTCCCTATAAGGTTTACATCGCTTTCAGAAATATAAACGCAGGTGGTGATGGAAATGATCTTGCTTTAGATAACCTGAGTTTTAAAGCAATTGTTCCGGAAATTCAGGCAACAGCTATAGATGGAGATAATTGTAATAAAATTCTGGAACTTACCGGTGGTTTGGAAGGAGTGTTATCAACAGGTAATTATCGTTACGCCTGGCAGAAACAGTCCTTATTAGGAGGGGGTTTTTATGGAATAAGCGGTTCTACTTATTATCAGTATGCTACTAGTGAACCTGGTAATTACCGGCTTGCAGTATATAGCAATGAGCCGGATACATATGGTTGCCCTATGTATTCAAATGTAATAAAATTGGAAATTGATACAGATGGGGAGAGTGAATGTCCTGACTTAAGAGTTCCAAGAGCTGTTACGGATTATGTAAATGCACAGGCAGGTACAACTGTTTATTTTAATGTTTTAGATAATGACCAGACCAGTGGTGCAAGTGTTCCTCGTTCAAATCTTATTTATATTCAGTGTGTAGCACAGTGGGCAACAAATGTTACACCTGCTGGTGAGATAGCAGCTGTAATAAATGGAGCAGGCACTACTATTGCAACCTTACTTATTCAGAAGGACGGTACTGCTGAATTTACTTCTATATCCGGATATAGTGGAACTCTTGTTTTTCCTTATTTGATAAGAGAAGAAAACGGAGGGCAATCAAATGCCTATATATATGTTACAGTAGTACCTTACAGCATGGATATTGATGCATCCTGTATTGATAATCCGGTAAATATAAGAATTGGTATAGATACAGATACTCCATCGGAGTATACTATTATGAAAGGTACAACAGTTATGGCAACAGCAACAAAAGATGACGAGTACCTGAATTTCTCTTTTAACGAAACCACCATTGGTGCTATGACTTATTCTCTAAGGCGCAACGGAACGGCTATGGTGACTTTGTATGCTACGGTTTATCCTTCTTCCGCTACATGGAGGCCGGACTTATCTGTAGAATCTCAACATTGGAGCGAATCAGCAAACTGGGCAACGGATTATGGTATTAATTTACATCCTATCTGGTGTACGGACGTAATTATTCCCGGAGACGTGGATTATTTCCCTATTATAAGTGAAGATGTGGATGTCGATCAATGCCGGGATATTACATTCAGACATAATGCCGCAGTAGGACATGTTCAGAGGTTATTATATCGAAAGGCATTTGTTGAATATACACCTCTACGGAATCAGTTGACAATGCTCACAGATCCATTGAAATATATATATTCAGCGGATTACCATGCTGATCCGACATGGGGCGCAACAGCTGCAATTCATCCCAAAGTGTATATGAGGTATTTTGATGTAGATTATGAAAATTATAATAAACCTAATCCCGACGGAGTATACGGAGCTTCTTACGGTAGTTTCTCCAGGGCTTTTGCTGACCTGAAGGAAAAAATGGAAATGGGTAATGGGTATATGGTTACTGTAGAAGATGGCACAAATGCAGTCTTTGACGGAACATTTCGTTTCCCGAGATTGAATGCGGATGGTACGGAAGTCCTTTTCAAATACCATTATACAGATGATGGGACATGGGTAGAAAACGGTGATCCCGTTGACTCAAAATATTATCCGTTTTATTTTACCGATCCGGGAGAAAGTGGAAGAGGAACAGAAGAACCTCCGACAGATGCTGAATGGATTGCAGACCATTCCAATCCACGGGGAGCAGACCATCGTTATCGTTTTGTACATGAGTCTTCTCCTATTCCAACTCCGGTAACGATTACATTACCGCATGAAGGTACAACAAATATTGTAGGTAATCCCTTCATGGCACATTTATGCTTCGAAACATTCCTGAGAATGAATGAAGATAATATCTATCCGTATTATCGTATCTGGGACGGAGAAGGTTTCCATTCCTATATGATAGGTGGAACACGAGATAATGAAGTGTGGGAAGGACTTCCGGATGAAGTGAGTACACTGGATCAGGGAAGTCAGTTTATTGCCCCGATGCAGGGATTCTTTATTCAGATGAGAGAAAATAAAACGCAGGTTGTATTTGATCCGGATAGTATTTGCCTTCACCCACACAATGCCGCGGAAGCTCAGTTAAGGAGTAGTAAAGCAAAAAGTCAGAATATCCTGTCTTTACGCCTTAAAATGGGAGATAAGGAAGATATAACAATGATCGGATTATTTCCTTCTGCAAAAGACGAATATGATCCGGAAGAGGATATATTTAAGTTATTTTCCTATGAAAAGAGTACACCGGAAATTTATACTGTAGTGGATGGAAACGCATTGGAAATAAACGCAATGGAAAAGACAGAATATAACAAAAATATTCCTATCGGAATAAAAACCACTCAGACAGGGGAAATTACTATTTCTCTGGAAGGAGGGGATAATTTTGTACAATATTCGGAAATTAGTTTATATGATGCTCAGGAAGGAATTACTTATAACCTGAAACAATTTCCTTCCGTATCATTTATTAAAACAAGAGAAGAAAATGTGGAAGGTCGCTTTTACCTAAGATTGGCCGGAGAAATAACAAATAGCTGGCAGGCCGACGAATCCGAGGCATTACAGGTTCTTGTTAATGACGGATGGATAATCGCTTCTTCTCCGTCATCTAAAATTACAGAGATGCATGTATATGATACTGCCGGAAAATTGCAGTACAACAAAACTAATATAGCAGCTTCTTACTTTAAAGATAATCCTTATTTGATAAAAGGAATATATATTATTAAAGTAAAAACTGAAAATGAAGAAAAAAACGTAAAAGTTGTTTTCTAAAAATAAGAATAAAAGAATTTAACATCAATCCAAAAGATAAAGAAAATGAAAACAAAAATAAATAAATACAAGATGTATATTTTTCTCCTCTGGGGATCATTCTTCTTCTTCTCCTTTGTGGAGAAGGAGGAAAATGATGCCTTTACCACCCCGGATGAGAAAGCAATAGTGCCCAATATATTATCTCCTGTCAAACAGACAGATATCATTGAAGAGTTAAAAGCTTCTGTCATAGAGGAAGAAAAAGAAGTTGTTTCTGATCTTTTTGCCAGGGCTACAGCGGCTGAGAGCGAAGATGAAATAGAGCTGGGAGGTATTCCTCGGGCTACACCTTTGCAAAATTCTGTGCTTATTTTTATGATGTTGGCAGGAGGATATATTTTTCTCAAGAATAAGAAAGAAAATATAGTGGTACAGAACTCAAAAAAGAATAATTTATTGAAATAAATAGGAGTAAAAGGGGGGCTATTTTCCGGGAAAATAAATTGTTATTTCTCCAGGAACCTGAACCGGATACCAGGTTCCGGACTTCTCCAGAATATCAATTGCAAGTTGGTCTGCTGAAGGACATAACGATTGTTTTATTACAATATTCTGTAGAAGACCATTTTCCCCGACATAGAAAGATAGCACGACTGATCCTTTCTTATTTTTACAGAAGTCATCCGTAGGCTGTTTTACATTTTTATCAAGGTAATTTCTGAATTCTGTTTTACCCATAGTGGGTTCAGGATGGGAGATTACCTTTTTTTCTATCTTTTTTTCTGAGCTACCTGTACTCAACGATTTTTGTTCTCGGATATTTCCATGTCCTGTCACTATTACCTCATCCAGCGTAGCATAATCTTCACGCAGAGCGATAAGCAGTTGGCTTTCTTCTTTTATTTTTGTTTCTTCAGTTTGATAGCCGATGTAACTGATCGTTAATACATCTTTTCCGGTAGCCTCAATAGGTAAAGAAAAATTACCATCGATATCCGTAATAGTAATATTCTGAGTATTATTTTGTTTTACAACAGCTCCGATAATAGCTACTCCATTATTATCTACTACTTTTCCTTTAATCTGCCGAATATCAGGGGAAGTAGCTTCAATATTATCATCAGAAGAGGATGGAGGTAATGAAATAGCAAATTCTTCTTGCATTAGACCGGAAGCTTTTACAGAAATACTGTCTTCAGTACCTTTTTGAAAATACATGGAATAAGAAGATTTTTCCATATTTATTTCTTCTGCTATTGTTTCCTTCCGATATGTTATTATTTCTTTCGTATCTTCCATTTCTGATAGATGGAAACCTTCGTCATTTATCATACGATTTACTTTTATCTTCTGTTCTAATTCCGGAGTTTGGATAGAGGCAGTTTTTTCCTGGGAATTTTTTTGGGTTCCTCTTTTTTCTTCTGTAAAAATTTCTCTTTCCAACCTGCTTGTCGGGGATGGGAAAAATACCTGCTCCTCAGGTATACCAACAGTTTCCTGACTAATATACACTTCTTTTTGTGAAGGCATGAATAATAAAGTCCCTATCCCGGTCAGCACAAGAAGAGATGCAGCTACCCACCAAATGGATGTATTTTTTTTACGAACAGACGTTTTTTGTATGATATTTTCCTGAAGCCTTGAAATTTCTTTTTCATGATTTCCTTTTACTATATCATATCCATCTATTGCATCCTGCAAAAAGGGATCTTTCATCGCTTCATATTCGATGCGATGAGCATTTTTTCCTTTTCGGTTTCCTTTTATATAATGCAATAAATTCATATGTACAGATAATACAAAATTAAATCATTAAAATAAAATTTAATTAATCATGAATAAAGAATTAATAAGAAATTTCTTTTTCTATGCAGATTTTTAGATTCCTTTTTCCATTCTGAATATAGCTTTTTACACTTTTAAGTTGAAAACCTGTCACATCAGCAATATCCATATACGACATTTCTTCCATAAAAAATTTGCAGATGGTTGTCCGCTGAATTTCCGGTAATTTTTCAAGACATTTCTTTAAAGCAGTTAATCGATTTGCATTCTCTTCTTTGTCATCGTTATCAAATAGATGCATGATATCCTCAAATTCCACAAATTGCGTATTGAAATCCACCGTTATTTCTTTTTCTTCTTTTCTTAATTGCTGTAAACAATAATTTTTCGCTACGCTGTAAAGCCAGGTTTTAAAAACTTTAATTTCATACCGGTTGATTTTTGGTAATAAATCTTCAAAAATCTGCATAACAGCATCTTGTGCTTTCTCCTCATTCTGCAGGTATTTCAGGCACAAACCATATAATAAAGGAATATAACGGTTATAAAGTTCACCGAAATAATTAGTTTCAGCTGTTTCTAAGTAGGCAGATAATAATTCTTCATCTGTATAGGTAGCCGTATTTTTTTTGAAGATGGGCAAACTGTTTTTTTTACAAAACTACCTTTTTTTATTAAAATTTCAAATATTTTTCTAAAGCAATAATTTCCTGAAATTATAATTAATAAAATGAAACCATTTATTAATTATATAAAATTGAACTCTATTTTCAGCAAATATTCTAGTATGCAGTGGGGAACAAGAAGTAACTTCTCCTTCATATAATCTGTTCGCCCTATATTTCAGAAAGGACGTTCCGGCTTTTACTTCGCAAAAAAAGTTATAAGGAGAAAGAATTCTCCGGATGAAAAGGTAAAAGAGGTTAACTATTTTGAAAGGCTATCTTTATTCAGAAACCTGCTCTCTACACTTGTCTTTTTTATGCGACAAATCCTGTATTTATATTGCTGTATTTTTTCAAACAGTCTTATACTCTGTGACAATTTGCATATACTGCAGAAAAAACAGAAAAAAATAAAATGGTTTATGGATTTTGTATCAATAAAACATCTATTTGTTAAAGCGCTTTCTTATCATGATATAAAAAATTCAAAAGAAGAATGAAATTAAACTAAAAAATAATGGAAACAAAGAAACTACATCTTGGCAAATTATTTTTCTTCCTTATGTTAAGTATAGGAGGAACTTTTCAGTTGGATGCACAGAAAATAACCGTCTCAGGAAAAGTGACAGATGCTGATACCGGTGAAAGGCTTATAGGTTGTGTAATTATAGAAAAAGGAAGCACGAATGGAATGGTTAGTGATTTTGATGGCAAATATTCGATTACGGTCAGGGAAGGTGCTACCCTCGTATTCTCCTATATTGGATATGAGACTCAAGAAATAAAAGTGAAAGGAACGGTGCATCATGTGCAATTACGACCTGATGTAGCCCACTTGCAGGAATCTATAGTGATTTCTTATGGAGTTAATGAGAAAAGAGAATTATCTTATAGTGTTTCTGATCAGGAAGTTTCCACGCACTATTATATTCCTTCTACTCCCCACTTTGCGCCGGATACGGAAGAATATGGAAGTTATCAGGAAAATCGTTTTAAACTTGCCTTGGAAGAACCCCTTTCTACTTTTTCTGCGGATGTAGATATGGCTTCTTATTCTAATATAAGACGTTTTATCAATAATGGACAGAAGCCTCGTTCGGATGCTGTGCGTGTCGAAGAAATGATCAATTATTTTTCATATTCTTATCCGGTACCCAAAGGAGATACCCCAGTAAATATTATCACTGAAATTGGGGTTTGTCCCTGGAATAGACAGCATAATCTTGTACGTATCGGATTAAAGGCCAAAGAAATTGCCGATGAGAATCTCCCGGCTTCCAATCTCGTTTTTCTGATTGATGTATCGGGTTCCATGTATGGACCTACACGACTGGATCTTGTAAAATCATCTTTGAAATTGCTGGTGAATAATCTCAGAAGCAAAGATCAGGTTTCTATTGTAGTTTATGCCGGAGCTGCCGGACTTGTCCTCCCTCCTACTTTCGGAAATGACAAACAGAAAATCCGGGAATCACTTGATGCCCTTACAGCCGGAGGATCAACGGCTGGTGGTGCAGGAATAAAACTGGCATACAAAATTGCAAAAGAAAACTTTATAAAGAATGGCAATAACCGAATCATTCTTTGTACGGATGGAGATTTTAATGTCGGAGTATCGAGTAATGATGGGCTTGAAAAACTTATTGAAGAAGAACGCCGGAGTGGAATATTTCTTACCATTCTGGGATATGGCATGGGTAATTACAAAGATAGTAAAATGCAGATTCTTTCCCAGAAAGGAAACGGTAACCACGCTTATATTGACAATCTTCAGGAAGCAAATAAAGTCCTGGTGAATGAATTCGGTGGAACCATGTATACAGTGGCTAAAGATGTGAAGTTACAGGTTGAATTTAATCCTGCTTTGGTACAGGCTTACCGTCTTGTCGGATATGAAAGCAGGTTGTTGAATAAAGAGGATTTTAATGATGATACAAAAGATGCTGGTGAAATGGGAGCCGGACATACGGTGACTGCCTTTTATGAAATTATTCCGGTAGGAATGAAAAGCAACATTTTGGGAAATGTGGATGATTTGAAATATCAGAAACGGAATAATAATCCGGAAAAAAACGTGCAATTTACTGATTCTTCCGAATTACTAACGATCAAAATGAGATATAAAGAACCAACAGAAGATGTCAGTAAGAAAATAGAAGTTCCTGTTGTGAACAGAGGTGCTACTATAAATACGGAAGATTTTTATTTTTCTGCTGCTGTGGCTATGTTCGGACAGTTATTAAAGGAGTCGGACTTTAAAGGAAATTCCGATTTCCAGCAGATAATTGATTTGGCAGAGAAAGGTGTCGGTGCAGATCGGGAAGGATATCGCAGGGAATTCATCCGCCTTGTAAAAACAGTAAAAGGATTAACAGATTAAGTTTGTTTAAAATTGATTTGATTAGTTGTGGTAGTGAAGGGTCCATCTGTTTTCTTATATGGAACAGATGGTCTTTTATTTAAGGAGATGTTTAGAAGAATGAAAAAAGTAAAAGGTAAAAAACAAGGGAATGAAGCGAGAAGTTTTTTATTTTCTCTATTTCTATTCTTTACCTTTTACTTCAGAAAGAATTTCTTACTTTCGCTGACAGAATAAATAGAAAGAAGAATGAAAGCAATGATTTTTGCCGCAGGATTAGGGACAAGGTTAAAACCTTTTACTTATACTGCTCCCAAAGCCCTCTTCCCGATAGCAGGAAAACCCCTGCTCTATCATATTATACATCAGTTAAAAAAATATGGTTTTGATGAAATCATTATTAATGTCCATCATTTTGCCCGGCTGATAATTGAATATTTGGAATCAGAAAATAACTTTGGTTTAAATATTCAAATCTCAGACGAACAAAATTTACTGCTGGATACCGGTGGAGGAATCAAAAAAGCGGCAGCATTTTTTAGTTCCGGAGAACCCTTTCTGGTGCATAATGTGGATATTATTTCCAATGCTGATTTAGGTGAATTTTACCGATTTCATCAAAAGCAGACAAATGCGCTGGCGTCTTTATTAATAAAGGATAGAGAAACTAACCGATATTTACTTTGGGATGAAAAATCTCGATTGGCCGGTTGGACGAATATTATTACAAAAGAAGTAAAACCCATTTCTTCGATAAATCCCGAAGATTATAGGAAAAGAGCATTCAGTGGTATTCATATTCTTTCTCCCCGGGTATTTACTTATATGAAAGATCAGGCGGAAAAATTTTCTATTATTGATTTCTATCTTTCTATCTTGCACCAATCAAATATTTATGGATATGAACCCGCTAATTTTCAAATGGTAGATGTGGGGAAGCCGGATAACCGGATACTGGCTGAAGAATTAATTCAAAAATTGAATAAATAATTAACCGACCTTTAAGAACTAAATAAACTAATTGAAAACAGTTTCCGGCAAAGTGAGAAGAAATAAATTTAAAACGGGCTTGTCCCGAAGTTTTTCAGGCAATCCGTTTTTAATAGAATGATAGTTTTTGTTTTCCTTTTATATTTCCAAATACTTCAGGTCTTCCATATATTCATAGGCAGTAAGATCGATTTTAGAGGGAACTACTGAAACATATCCTTCACCTATTGCGTATTCATCTGTTTCCGTACAATCCGGTTCCATATTCATCATCACTCCTGTCAACCAGTAATAACGACCATTATGTGGATCTGTTCTTTCTTCAAACTCTTCCGACCAGTTTCCTGCTGCCTGCCGGCAGACTTTTATCCCTTTTACTTCTGTTCCATAAGGTATATTTACATTCAGGCAAATGCCCTTAGGTAAGCCTTTTTCCAATATATGTTTAGTAATCAGAGCCGAATAAGACACGGCCTGTGAAAAATCAGCATCTGGTTTGTGAGTACATAATGAGAAGCCAATAGAAGGAATGTTATTTAGTGCCCCTTCGATAGCAATTCCCATTGTTCCTGAGTAATGAATATTTACAGAAGCATTGTTTCCATGATTGATACCTGAAACAATGAGATCCGGTTTTCGGGGCAGGAGATTTCCCAGGGCAAGCTTCACACAATCCACCGGAGTTCCGCTGCAACTGTAAATAGTCAGGCCTTTCTCTTCTTTGATAAGCATAGCCCGGATAGGAATTTTGGAAGTCACTGCACAAGAAAGTCCGGAACGACCTCCGTCCGGAGCTACTATGAATAAGTCTCCCAGTAAACGAAGACTTTCAATAAGGCTATTTATGCCTTTCGCATCAACTCCGTCATCATTGGAAATTAAAATTAATGGTCTTGTATTCAATGTCATTACTATTCCTGTTATGATAAAAAAATCAACCCAACTCCCCCATTTGGTATTTTACTTTTTATCTGCTGTCTTTACCTTATTTATACATGGACAGATTCACCCGACAAGGTTGCGATCAATCCGATCAGAGAAGCTGTAAACACGATGATGCCGATAGTCCGGTTTACAATCCAGAGACCTCTTACATTAAATTTACCCCTTAACTTACTAATTAAGGTAGTAATCAGAAACCACCATATAAGGGCTCCCAGACCTATGCAAAAATAACCGATTATTTGATTGAACGGTGGAAGTTCGGTTGAAACAAACCCGAAACGGGCAAAAAGACCTATAAAAAGTACAATAATCAAAGGGTTGGATAATGTAAGAAAAAAAGAAGTAACCAGATCCTGAGCATAATTGGTAGAAGTTTTCGGTTTTCGGAGGGTTTTTACCGGATTACTCCTAAAAATATAAACGCCGAATCCCATAAGTACAATACTTCCGAATATCTGTAAAACATCCATATGAGCTTCTACAAAATCAAGTAAAAAACTCATACCAATTCCAACAATAAGCGCATAAAAAAAATCTGACAATGTTGCCCCTACTCCTGTAAGGAATCCATGCCAACGTCCCTTATTAAGGGTTCTCTGAATGCAGAGCAGCCCGATTGGTCCCATTGGCGCGGATACTAATACACCTATTGTCAAACCTTGTAAGACTGTATTAAACATTTTGCAAATATCGTGATTTTTACGAAAATCTTCTCCATTCGGTATAAAATAAATGCTAATACATGTATTTTTTATAGAAAAACAAAAACAATCCCTATTTTTGTCAAAGAGAAAAGATTTTTACTTTTTAATATGCATTCATTCGCAAGTTACCTTTCCAGGCAAAAGGAATATAATTTTATTTCATCCTGTTATTCAAATTTTGATGTTGCTATCATTATTCCCTGTTTTAATGAATTAAATATTAATTTAACAATTCAAACTTTATTAAGTTCTGTCCCTCCAGCTTTAAGTATCCATCTGATTATTGTAATTAATTCTCCTCAATGTGCTACGAATGAGCAGCGATATGTAAATAGGGTTATTTATTCGGATATCATAGAAATATTGAATAATCTTCCGGATTCCATAGGAATAAGTGTAATAAATATTGAAAATATCCCTGTAAAACTGGCTGGTGCAGGCTATGCCAGAAAAGTTGGTATGGATGAAGCCATACGTTTGTTTTATGAAATGGGTAACCTGAACGGAATACTTATTTCTTTGGATGCGGATTGCCTGATTAAAAATAATTATTTACAAATTATTTATGATACATTCAGACGAAATAAAAAAATAAACACAGCCATTATTCATTTTGAACATATCCTATCTTCCGGGGTAACGGATGCTGATTTATTACAGGCCGGATATTTATATGAACTTTATTTAAGGTATTATAAAGAAGCATTGCGATACATTGGTTTTCCCTGGTATTATCATACCATAGGGTCTGCTTTTGCTGTAAAAGCGGCAACATACGTAAAAGCTGGAGGAATGAATAAAAAAAATGCAGGGGAAGATTTTTATTTTCTTCATAAAGTTTTTCCATTAGGTGGAGTTATAGAAATAAATGAAACCACCGTATATCCTGAAATAAGATTATCCGACCGGGTAGTATTTGGTACAGGTCCTGCGATAAAAAAAATAATGGCAGGGAAAGATATTTGCTGGGAGACCTATTCACTGGAAGCCTTCATGGATTTAAAACTATTTTTTGACAATGTATATAAATTATACAGGATTACGGAAAAGGAATTTAACTTACTTTTAAAAGAATGGCCTGTTACCATCCGTTCTTATTTTGAAAAAACAGGAATGCTGTTTGAAAAAATCCGGGAAATAAATGCGAATACCAGTACCGGAGAGAATTTCCGAAAACGGTTTTTTGAATGGTTTAATGCTTTTCAGATAATTAAATTTATGCATTTTGTCCATCCGGCATTTTATCCGTTAAAAAAGACGGAAATTCTTGTTGTTGAATTATGGGAACTTATCTTTGGAGAAAAACCAGAAAATGAAACGGAGGTTTTTTACCTGCTTGAAAAGTACAGAAAATTACAAACCGGTCAATCGGAAGATTTCGGATAAGAAAAAACAGCGTATAATTGAAATACCGCAGAGAGTAGCACACAAATAATCCATTCCTGCCTGTGATGGAACATAAAATAAGAAGATAACACAAGCAAAATGCCTGCAATAGCAAGAAACAGATTTAATCTGCGGATTCTTGTATCTTTATTTTTAAGGTCTCCGGTCAGGTATATTACTGCGATACCTGCGGTTCCTATGGCATAAATATAAGGAATAGCTTCCCATACAAGAGGAGAAAGATAAAGAACAGCACCCGTCAGGGTAAGGATTCCGGATATAATAAATACGATCTTTCGGGTAGCTTCATTCATTTCAATACAAAAATATCTTCGTTATCTTTTTTCATTAAATATTCTTCCCTGGCAAATTTCTCCAAGTCTTCATCATTAGAATAAAGCTCTTCCAGCTTTTTCTTATTTTCTTCCCTTAAGTTTTCATAATATCGGATTTCTTTTTTCAGTTCCGATATTTTTTGCCGGTAGGCAATGCGCTGGAAAATATTATGTTCATCTACAAAGAGTACCAGTATTAGGAATACTACAAAAACAAGCTGGTATTTATTAAGGTACCGGCTGACTTTACTCCATATTTTTCCTCCATCTGCCATGATTTGAACTTTATTACAAAGGTAAGGTATTTTAATTGATAATGAAAAAGACATTTTTTATTTTCATACGGTTTTCCTGAAAAAATAAATTTAATAGGAAAAAGAATACATGTGTAGGCAAGAATAAACATACCGGGAAATCCTAAACAGAATAAATACAATAATTCATTTAAGAAGTTGTGATAAGAAGTCAGAGGTGCTATATTTATTTTATGATAAAGCGCTCTTTCTTTTTTGAAAATTTTACTGCTTTTCATTAACCCTATCTTTTTGGTTTGCTAAAGAATAGAATATTACAGGTAGATCAATAAACGGATAATATGGAAAGTTCTTATTAATACATTCATATAAGGAGGAGAATTATTTTAAATTCTCTCTACAATATAATTGCTAACAAGATGTTAAATATTTAAAAATTATTTCTCAGGAAAAAAAATACTTCTACATTTGCATTAATCTAATAATTTTGTTAAACAATTTCAATGGCATAGTTGTTATAAAATAATAAATTAAAATTCTATGGCTGTAAAAGAAACAAATACCGAACAAATTATCCTTGATGCAGCAGAAGCGGAATTTCTGGAAAAGGGATATGGAAAATCCCGGACAACGGAAATAGCAAAACGGGCAGGTGTGAATCATGCTATGCTGCATTATTATTTCCGGACAAAAGAACATTTATTTGAAGTTGTGTTTCAGAAAAAAGCCAAAGTGATGTCAGAGGTATTAATGATTTCATTTCAGGAAGATCTTCCGTTTTTGGAGAAAATAAAGAAAGGGATTGAGGATCATTTTGACTTTATCAAAGCAAATCCCAGATTACCTAATTTTATTTTTAATGAAATTATGTATGACGAAAAACTTAAAGCAATTTTCAAGAGTATTATTAAGGAAAAAGTTACTAACGTTTTAGCGGAATTAAAATCCGAAATAGACAGGGAAGTAACAAAAGGCACTATTCGTCCTACCGAACCGTATGACCTGATTTTTAATATGCTTTCTTTAAATGTTTTTGTATTTATAAGGGCTCCGATTGTAACAGGAATAATGGATATGGGAGAAAAAGAATTCTCAGCATTTCTTGAACATCGGAAGCAGTTAAATGTTGAGATGATATTGAATCAGTTAAAGATATAAATTTTTTTATTCTTTGATTAATAGATTTGTTAATCCATGTTGTTATGTATAAAAGGTATGAACAGATTTTAATAATAAGTAAAGTATGGGACATCGATTCGTTTTATTAAGTATGGTGTTTTTCCTCTTCCATGCGGGATATTCCCAAATAAGTATTGAGGAATGTTATGAAAAAGCAGAAGCAAATTATCCCCTTATCAGACAATATGGTTTAATAGAAAAAGCCATGGAATATAATTTATCAAATGCTTCCAAAGGATATTTGCCTCAATTTCAGGTTTCGGGAAAAGTTTCTTATCAATCAGAAGTAACTCAGATTCCTATTGAAGTAGCCGGATTAAAGGGGTTAAGCAAAGATCAGTATAGTGCGACCGTGGATTTAAATCAGAATATCTGGGACGGAGGGACTATAAAAGCGCAGCAAGAGAGTATCCGGACTCAGGCTGAGATAGATAAAAAGAACCTGGAAGTAACATTATATGCAATCCGGGAAAGAGTGAACCAATTATTTTTCGGTATTTTACTTTATGATGAAATGCTGGGACAAAACACACTGTACCAGGAAGAATTGCAACGTAATTTCATACAGGTACTGGCATATATGGAAAATGGAATAGCTAATCAGTCAGACCTGGAGGCTGTGGAGGTGGAACAGGTACAAACATCTCAGAACCGTATTGAATTAATTCATAATAAAAAGGCTTATCTTGAAATACTATCTGCCTTAATCGGTGAAAAAATCGATGAAAGTACAGAATTGATAAAGCCTGCTCCCACCCGCTTGCCGTCCTTACAGATTCAACGGCCGGAACTATTGCTGTATGATGCACAATTTCAAAATCTGGAAGCAAGAAAAAAAGAAATCAATGCTGGTCTGATGCCTAAGTTTAATCTTTTTATTACGGGTGGATATGGGAAGCCCGGATTAAATATGTTGGAAGATAAATTTTCTGCTTACTATATCGGAGGGATTTCATTAAACTGGAATTTGTCAAACTTTTACACTAAAAGAAATAATCTGAACAATCTGGAAGTCAACAGGAGTACGATTGAGACTCAACGGGAGACTTTCCTCTTTAATACCGGACTGGATGCGACTCAAAGCGAAAATGAGATACAAAAAATCAGTCAATTGCTGAATTCCGATAACGATATAATTCGGTTACGGGAATCAGTAAAACGTTCAGCGGAAGCAAAAGTTGCCAATGGTACATTGTCCGTTCTTGACCTTATGAAAGAAGTCAATGCCGAACAACTGGCCAGACAAGATAAAATTGTCCATGAAATCCAATTACTTCAGGCTATTTATAATTTAAAATATATCATAAACAATTAAGAAATAACAGTATGAAAACGACTGAATATTTGCTTATGGCAATACTGGTTTGTGGAATGTCCGCTTGCCATAATAAAGGAATGGAATACGATGCATCGGGTGTATTTGAAGTAACGGAAATCATTGTATCGGCTCAGGGAAATGGAGAAATAAAACAATTTAGGATTGAAGAAGGGGATCAGGTAGAAGCTAATCAGGTAGTCGGTTTAATTGATACAACACAGCTTTATCTTAAGAAAGTTCAGTTGGAGGCAAATATCGGCAGTGTCAAAAATAAAAAAGTAACTCCCTCTACACAGATTGCCGCTTTACAGCAACAGATAGAAACACAAAGAACCGAACAGAAACGTTACGAAAACCTGGTTGCTTTAAATGCTGCAAACCAGAAACAACTGGATGATATTAATGCGCAGATAAAATTATTGGAAAGGGAGCTGGCTGCACAGTATGAAACACTGAATAATACGAACAGCAGTCTAACCGAAGAAGGATTATCTCTTGAAGCACAGATCGTCCAGTTGCAGGATCAGATAAAAAACTCTGTAATTACAAGTCCTGTAAAAGGTACTATATTGGCTAAATATACTGAACCGGGAGAGCTAGCCGTGCAGGGAAAAGCGTTGTTTAAAGTAGCAGATCTTGAAACGATGTATCTGAGGGCATATATTACCGCAAGTCAGCTTACGGCAATAAAAATCGGACAGCCGGTAAAAGTATATTCGGATATGGGAGAGTCGGATAATCGGGAATATGACGGAAAAATTACCTGGATATCCGATAAGGCGGAATTTACGCCTAAGACCATTCAGACAAGAGATGAACGGGCAAATCTGGTATATGCCGTTAAGATCGAAGTCCGAAACGATGGATATATTAAAAAAGGTATGTATGGAGAGGTGAGTTTTTAATTGTATTTTCTCTATCACAGAGGATTTTAAAGAATGGAAAGAATGAGTGCGGTTTCAGTAAAAAATATAAATAAGAAATACGACCGGATTATTGCGTTGAAAGATATCAGCTTTGAAGCAAATTCAGGTGAAATCTTCGGGATCATTGGTCCCGACGGAGCTGGTAAAACGACACTCTTCCGCATATTGACTACTTTATTACTGGCTGATAGTGGAAAAGCTACGGTTGATGGTAAAGATGTGGTAGAACAATATAAACAGATTCGGCAGGAAATAGGCTATATGCCCGGAAAGTTCTCCCTCTATCAGGATTTATCCGTGGAGGAAAACCTGGAATTCTTTGCAACTATATTCAATACAAGCATTCAGGAAAATTATTACCTCATCGAAGACATATATAAACAACTTGAGCCGTTTAAAAAACGGAAAGCGGGAAAATTGTCAGGAGGAATGAAACAAAAGCTGGCATTGTGTTGTGCATTGATTCATAAGCCGGTTGTATTGTTTTTAGATGAGCCTACTACCGGAGTAGATCCTGTATCAAGAAAAGAATTTTGGGAAATGCTTAAAAAACTGAAAGAGCAACATATTTCTATTCTTGTATCCACTCCATATATGGATGAAGCTTCCCTCTGTGACAGGATCGCATTTATTCAGGATGGGAATTTCCTGAAAATTGATACCCCCTCCGGTATTATATCGCAATTCGGAGAAAAATTATGGGCTGTGGAAGCAGATAATATGTATAAACTTCTGCTGGATCTGCGGAATAATAAACATATAAAAACTTGTTTTACATTCGGGGAAAGCCATCATATTACAGTGGATAATACACTAACGATGGAAGAACTGAAAACCTATTTATCGGATAAAGGGCACACCGGTATTCAAATACGTGCCATAGAGCCAACTATCGAAGATTGTTTCATGCAAATAACAGAAAAGAAACAAAATGAATGATGTAGTAATCAGTGCAGATAAGCTGACCAAGAGATTCGGAAATTTCACGGCGGTAGACCAGATCAGTTTCGAAGTTGCCAAAGGAGAAATATTCGGTTTTCTGGGTGCAAATGGAGCAGGTAAAACAACAGCTATGCGTATGTTGTGCGGATTAAGCCACCCTACTTCCGGAGGAGGATCTGTTGCGGGATTTGATATTAACAAAGAACAGGAGAAAATAAAACAAAATATCGGATATATGAGTCAGAAATTTTCTTTATACGAAGACCTAAAAGTATGGGAGAATATGCGGTTGTTCGGAGGTATATACGGCATGAAGGAAAAAGATATAAATATTAAAACAGATAAGATTCTGGAGCATCTTGGCTTTACGGCCAAGAAAAACACGTTGGTTCGGGATCTTCCATTAGGATGGAAACAGAAATTGGCATTTTCGGTTTCTGTTTTCCACACTCCTAAAATCGTATTTCTGGATGAACCTACAGGAGGAGTTGACCCGATTACCCGGAGACAGTTCTGGGAAATGATTTATGAAGCGGTAAATGATGGGATCACTGTTTTCGTAACAACCCATTATATGGATGAAGCGGAATATTGCAATCGTGTTTCCATTATGGTAGATGGTAGGATTGAAGCATTAGATTCTCCCAAGAAGCTTAAGAAACAAACAAATTCACAGACGATGGATGAAGTTTTTCAAAAGTTTGCGCGAAAAGCTACGAGAGGGGATAACTGAAAACAGGAAATTAGTTGGCTGAGCATTTTTGTGCAGTGGTTATTTTCCTGCATATTTATCCGGGTAGCATGCATATTTACCTGTTCTTTTAAGAACCGATACAAGATTTAATTACTGTCAGTAAAAATCAGGCTCAGATCTATTTATAAATACAATAATAGTGAAAAATAGGAATAAACAAATCCGGTTATATAGTAACCGGAAAAGTACCTTTCAATGATTTCACTTTTCACTTTCAATTAAATAAATATGAAGCAGTTTTTGGCATTTGTAAAGAAAGAGTTTTTCCATATTTTCCGGGATACCCGCACTATGCTTATCCTGCTTGGTATGCCCATTGTTCAGATTATTCTTTTTGGGTTTGCTATTACTACTGAAGTAAAAAATTCAAAAATTGCGGTAATGGATTTATCCAGGGATGCAACGACACAAAAGATCATTCAGAAACTTCAGGCAAATGAATATTTTACCGTGGTAGAAGATGTGCAAAATCCTGACCGGATCGATGAACTGATGAAGGCAGGAAAAGTAAGCATGATTGTCGTTTTTGATAGTGATTTCGAATCCAATATGTTGCATACCGGAGAAGCTTCGGTTCAGTTAATTGTGGATGCTACTGATCCCAATCAGGCTACTACCATGACAAATTATGCCACAAGTATTCTGACTCAGTATCAGCAGGAAATGTCAACGACTTATCGTGCATCTTTTGTCCTTACTCCGCAAACCAGAATGCTTTATAATCCGCAAATGGAAGGAGCCTATAACTTCGTACCGGGCGTAATGGGATTAATCCTGATGCTTATATGTGCGATGATGACTTCTATCGCTATTGTACGGGAAAAAGAAAGAGGTAGTATGGAGGTATTGCTTGCTTCTCCCATAAAGCCCATATTTATAATTATATCCAAAGCAGTTCCCTATTTTATTTTATCCATTGTTAATCTGATTACCATTCTTTTGTTATCGGTATTCGTTCTCAAAGTTCCTATTGCAGGGAGCCTGGTGTTGATTATGTTAGCTTCTCTTGTGTTTATTCTGGTGGCACTCCTTTTAGGGCTTTTAATATCGAATGTGGTAAACACACAGGTAGCAGCAATGCTTATTTCCGGTATGGGATTAATGATGCCTGCCATGTTATTGTCGGGTATGATATTTCCTATTGAAAGTATGCCGGCAATTCTGCAATGGTTTTCCAGTATTATACCTGCCAGATGGTATATCGAAATGATAAGAAAACTGATGATTCAGGGTGTGGATGGAATCTATGTGATAAAAGAGTTTGCTATATTAACTCTCATGGTTTTAGTATTACTGGGCGTAAGCCTTAAGAAATTTAAAATAAGGCTCTAATTAAATTAATAACAATATGTTGAAATTTTTATTGGAAAAGGAGTTTAAACAACTGTTCAGGAACCCGTTTCTGCCTAAACTTATTCTTTTCATGCCTGTCATGATGATACTTATTATGCCCTGGGCAGCGAATCAGGAAATAAAAAATATTAAACTGTCGGTTGTTGATAACGATCATAGTTCCTATTCGGAGCGTTTGATACAAAAAGTGATTGCTTCCGGGTATTTTATCCTGGAGGATATATCCGGTTCTAATACCGAAGCATTGAAAAGTATAGAGGCTGGGAAGGCGGACATTATTCTTGAAATTGCTCCGGAATTTGAAAAAGACCTGGTAAAAACCGGAATGGCCGAAGTAATGATTTCGGCAAATGCAGTGAATGGAACAAAAGGAGGATTGGGCTCGGCTTATCTGGCTGCTATTATGAGTGATTTTGCTCAGGATCTCACCACAGAACAGGGATTGAATGCCGGACAGGGATTTTCGTCTGCTTCCATAAATATCGTTCCTCATAATAAATATAATATTTATCTGGATTATAAGGTGTTTATGGTTCCTGCATTAGTGGTAATGTTATTAACCATGCTTACCGGTTTCCTTCCTGCCCTGAATATTGTGGGGGAAAAAGAAGCCGGTACCATAGAACAAATGAATGTAACACCGGTAAAAAGGTTAACATTTATCTTAGGAAAATTAATTCCTTATTGGATTATCGGGTTCGTCGTGCTTAGCATTTGTTTTATTCTGGCAGCGCTGATTTATGGTATTTTTCCTATGGGAAATCTTTTGACCATTTATTTATATGCCACTGTATATATTCTGGTAGTATCCGGATTGGGACTGGTGATTTCAAATTATTCCGATACGATGCAACAGGCAATGTTCATCATGTTCTTTTTTATGCTGATCCTGATACTATTAAGCGGATTATTTACCCCTGTAAGCAGTATGCCGGATTGGGCACAGTGGATATCAAAAATAAATCCCCTCAGTTATTTTATACAGGTAATGCGTTCCATTTATCTCAAAGGAAGCGGGATTATGGAGTTGTTACCTCAGCTTTTTACCTTATGTGGCTTTACTTTGTTTTTTAATACATGGGCTATATTTAGTTATAGAAAGAGTAATTAAAATACAAATCCTTTATTCATTATAAAAAATCCGGGTGATTGGTGGCAAAAAAGTATCCGGATTGTCAAACAGGTAAATTAAAAAAATGAGGGAGACGGAAGCTTAACTCTTTTCTTTCCGGTTTCCTGGCTATGATTTACCCGGTTCTCTCGTACTCTTTTTGACAAAGAGATAAGCAAAAGAACTAAACCCTGAGAAAATTGCTGCTTATAATTCCACAAAGGGAAAGCATTAAAAAAAGGGAATTTCCGGTTTTCCGGAATCCCCTTTTTGTTTCTATTATCTTGGTTTATCTTTTTCTTAGATAACTCCCTGTGCCATCATTGCTTTCGCTACTTTCATAAATCCGGCAATGTTTGCACCTTTCACATAATTTACATAGTCACCTTCGGTTCCGTATTTCACACAGGCATCGTGAATATCTTTCATGATGTCTTTCAGTTTTTGATCTACTTCCTCGCGTGACCAGCTTAATTTAATAGAGTTCTGAGTCATTTCAAGTCCACTTACAGATACACCACCCGCATTCGCAGCTTTACCAGGAGCATACAAGATTTTATTCTGTAAGAATACTTCGATAGCTTCAGGAGTAGATGGCATGTTCGCACCTTCCGATACGGCTATACATCCGTTCGCTACCAATGTTTTTGCATCGTCACCGTTCAACTCATTCTGAGTAGCACTAGGCAAGGCAATAGTACATTTTTCTGCCCATGGACGTCCACCTTCTACATATTTACAGTTATATTTTTCTGCGTATTCTTTAATACGTCCGCGGTAAATATTTTTCAGTTCGAATACATATTTCAGTTTCTCAGCATCAATTCCTTCCGGATCGTAAATGTAACCGTTACTGTCGGAAAGGGTAATCACTTTACCACCTAATTCAAGTACTTTTTCAGCAGTATAGGTTGCCACGTTTCCTGAACCTGAGATCGCTACTACCTGGCCTTTCAGGTCGTTGATACCTTTTCTTTTCAACATATTCATTAGGAAGTAGATATTCCCGTATCCTGTTGCTTCCGGACGGATCAGGGAACCACCGAATTCAATTCCTTTTCCGGTTAATGTTCCTGTGTTTTCACATCTCAGTTTTTTGTACATACCGTACATGTAACCCACTTCACGTCCGCCTACACCTATATCTCCTGCAGGAACGTCAGTTTCAGGGCCGATATGTTTTGCCAGTTCCAGCATGAAAGCCTGGCAGAAACGCATGATTTCATTATTTGATTTTCCTTTCGGGTTGAAGTCGGATCCTCCTTTACCACCACCCATAGGAAGTGTAGTCAGGGAGTTTTTAAATGTTTGTTCAAAAGCAAGGAATTTCAGAATGGATTGGTTAACAGAAGAGTGGAAGCGTAAACCGCCTTTGTAAGGACCGATGGCGTTATTATGCTGAACACGGTAACCCATATTTACATGTGTGTTTCCGTTATCATCTGTCCATGTTACGCGGAAAGAGAAAATACGATCCGGAATACAAAGTCTTTCAATCAGGTTATATTTTTCAAATTCAGGATGTTCGTTGTATACATCTTCAATAGATTCCAATACTTCCTGTACCGCTTGATGATATTCCGGCTCATTCGGAAATCTTCTTTTCAGATTCTCTAAAACCTCTTTTGCTTTCATTGTAATTTTAAATTTGAATTTTATATTTAATAGTTGAATTCTTCTTCTTTTTTACGAACACAAATTTACTACCTTTTTCGAGAAAAAAAAGAAATAAAGACAGTTTTTTACAAAAAAAACGAGCAAAATGTGTATTTTATTTGATTTTTATAGCGAAATGAAGGAAAAAATGAAGAAAATTGAACATTTTCCTGAAAAATACTCCCTGTGAAAATTCTTTAAAATAGACATTTATTTTTTATACCTTGCAATATTTCTTCCTGTTTTTTTGTTTTATCCATACCATGCATTATAAAATAACCTTCCAATAATATTTATCAATTATTTTTTAATGCAATGGAAAAGGTGAGTAGAAAATACCTTTTGCTTTACTAGGAACGCCTTTTTTGCCTTTTACTTATAACTTAATAAATACATATAATAATGAAAAAGATAGTTTTGTTACGCCATGGGGAAAGTACCTGGAACAATGAGAATCGTTTTACAGGCTGGACAGATGTAGATCTTTCGGATAAAGGAAGAGAAGAAGCCCGGTTGGCCGGAAGTACATTGAAGGAGAATGGATTTATTTTTGAGAAAGCTTATACTTCTTATCTGAAACGTGCTATAAAAACATTGAATATCGTATTGGATGAAATGGATCTTGACTGGATTCCCGTAGAAAAATCTTGGCGGTTGAACGAAAAGCATTATGGGATGCTGCAGGGTCTGAATAAGGCGGAAACCGCAGAAAAGTACGGAGACGAGCAAGTCCTGATCTGGCGGAGGAGTTATGACATCGCTCCCGCCCCATTGGATAAAGACGATCCGCGTAGCCCTTTTAAGGATATCCGGTATAATGGATTAGATGAAAAGGAAATTCCATTAACGGAATCCCTCAAGGATACGGTTGACCGCATTCTTCCTTATTGGGAAAGCAGTATCTTTCCTTCATTGACTCAACATGATCAGGTGCTGATTGCTGCTCATGGAAATAGCCTTCGTGGAATTATCAAATACCTGAAAAATATCTCCGATGAGGATATTGTCAATCTCAATCTGCCAACCGGTATTCCATATGTATTTGAATTCGACAACGACTATAACCTGGTAAAAGATTATTTCCTGGGAGATCCGGATGAAATAGAAAAGAAAATGAATGCAGTAGCTAATCAGGGGAAAAAATAAAAATATAATAACAAAGAACAGGCCGGGGTAATTATTATTCCGGCTTTTCTGATTGTCCTGAACTACTCTTTACTGATGTTTTTTGTTTCTTTCGAAGCGACTGTCTTCAGGTTTATTTACAAAAGAAAATCATTCCTACCCGTGTGTAGAAGTGCTATATTCCTAACCGTAATATCTGGAAATAAGAAATAAAAAACCTGCTGAAAGAATTCAGCAGGTTTATATCTTGTACGGTTTGAATTTTTATTTCAGATAAATATTATTTTCAGCACATTCCTTAATCATATCAGCTGGCCATATACTGGCATGTACCTCTCCGATATGTGCGTTTCGAAGGAAGAACATACAGAGGCGTGATTGTCCTATCCCCCCTCCTATACACAACGGAAGTTTTTCTTCGTATACGTTTTTATGAAATTCATATTTCATCCTGTCCATATTGTCAGTGGCTTCCAGTTGTTTTTTCAATGCTTCGCTATCTACACGGATTCCCATGGAAGAGATTTCAAAAGCCAGTTTCAGAATCGGGTTCCATAACATGATGTCCCCGTTCAGTCCGGCGTAACCTTCTTCATTGATGGTAATCCAGTCATCATAATCAGGAGCGCGGCCATCATGCTTCTCTCCGTTGGATAATGTGCTTCCGATACCTATAATAAATACCGCTTTATACTTTTCAACGATTTTTTGTTCTCTTTCTTTCGGAGACAAGTCCGGATACATTTTCAACAGTTCTTCGCTGTGAATAAACGTGATTTCTTCCGGTAAAAAGGGAGTAATGTGGTGATAATGTTTGTAGATCTCCAGTTCCGTTTCTTTCAGAATAGAATAGATATCTTTCACAATATTTTTCAGGAAAGCAAGATTACGGTCCTCCTTGCATATCGTTCTTTCCCAATCCCACTGGTCTACATAAAGAGAATGGATATTGTCAAGTTCCTCAGCCGCCCTGATCGCATTCATATCAGTATAAAGACCCCAGCCTGCATGAATATCATATTCTTTCAGTTTGGTTCTTTTCCATTTTGCCAGTGAATGTACAATTTCAGCTTTCTGCCCGTTCATGCCTTCGATAGCAAAGGAAACCGGTTGTTCGATTCCATTCAGGTCATCATTGATTCCGGTATCTGAAAGGACAAATAGTGGAGTAGTGATCCGGCGAAGATTTAATTTCTCAGCAAAACGTGTCTGGAAAAAATCTTTCAATAGCTTGATTGCCTGCTCTGTCATTTCAGGAACCAGAGTTGGCTTGTAGTTATCAGGAACGAATAAAGGCATAATCCAGTATTAATTTTTAATATCATTAATTGGTGCTGTTTTTTAAAAAGCAAGCAAAAGTATCAAAAAATATGATAATATGGAACAAAAATGGAAAATAAAGCGAGATTTTGTCAACTTTTTATTTTAATACGGCCATTTTCTTCCTTTTTTAGCAGAAGATTAAAAAATGCATAATTGCTAAAAAGTAAGAGGTAAGAACTAAAAAATAATATTTTTCAGTAAAAACAAATCCGCATATTGATCGGAAAAACGATAGGGATATTCTTTCCTGTTTTACTTGTTATCAGGGACTATTTCTTTCCTGTGAAAAAGTTCTTTACCTTTTTAAAAAATGCGGAAGTACTTTTCATAAAGTTCTGTGTTTTCTGTGAAACACCGACAGATTCTACCAGGGGAGGCTCCAGTATTTGCCATAAGTAATTGAAGGTCGAATGATAAGGATCGCGGGTAATAGTGAGGTCCGGTTGATGAGGTTTCTTATTCTCCGTTCTGGGATTATTGTCTCTGATAATTAAATTCACCAGGAAGCTCAGGAAACGCCTTTTTTTCATTTCTCCGTTTTTTTCTTTTAGTAGACTGGCATTCAGGTCGTGATATAAAAAAAGCATTTGTACAGTTGCCCCTTTACTACTCGCATCCGTATTGAAAAATAGATGATCGGAGAAACCTCTTTCTACTTTTCCGGAAGCCATGGGCACAAGCAGGTCGTTAAGACTTCGCAGGTCAAAATCCCTTATATGTGCAGTCAGGCGGAAATGATCATTCAGGGAATCTACCGGTAATAACCATGTCGCGGTAAAAAGCCCGTTATCCATTAGTTTTCCATTCGCATCCAGCCGGATATACTGCTCCGGGGAGGAAACAATATTTGTAAAGCCGGAAAAAGTACCATTCAGGTCGGTAAGCAATGCTTTCCCGGGAACGGATTTATTCTTCGGAAGTTCTTCATATTCTACCAACATATCATTAACATTCAGTTTTTCTACCTGCAGGGGAACCGGAAATTTTTGTAAGCCCTCATAGATCATCGGCATAATATGATGTTCTATTTCTATATGCTGGTTTTTATAATTAAAAAGTTGTGGCCGGTTAATTTCTAACTCTCCGATATCAATCATTCCGGATGAAAAATACCGGTCAAAGTTTGCTCCCGAAGCTTCTACACTTTCCACCTGTACATCGAACCAGTCTTTGTGCGTAGGATGATACCAGGCAAATATTTCTTTCTCATAACTTGATTTCAGATGAATCCCTTCTATCCGGAAAGTTTCCTTTTTTTTGTTCAATGCCAGCTCTTTTACCTGCAACGCATAAAAGCCATTGTCTAGAGGAAACTGAATATTATCTGTCAGTAAATCCAATTCGTCCACATTAAACCTTTTTTCATTATTATTCCATGTCATTCCCGAGAAAAACAAACGGGTGGAGTTAGATTGCTGCAGTGTCATTAATCTATCGTTAATAATAAAGGAATAATCAATTTCGGCATTTGCCATATTGAATTCTCCTATAGAAAAACGGCTGGTAATATTTTCCAGCATACCCGATGCTTTTCTGGATGTTTTTTCCCGGAGGCGGGGGGGCCGGTTTTCAGTAATAACCTGCCGTATTTTTATAATGGGTCCCTGATAAAACATATCCTGAATCAAAAGTTGTTCAGCCTGATACCGCAAATGCTGGAAAGAATAATCTTTTGTGAGGACCTCTACCTTAAGTTTCGGCTTGGTTAACTGAAAATGATTTTCCCTGATGGTTAGTTTATCTATTGTTATTTCTCCGTATCCCAAGTCATTCGTGGAAGCTGGATTGTTTTCCGGAGAAGAAGAATGAGTATTCTGGTGAATATACACTTCGGAGGATTGTAAAAGAAGTTCACCCAATGAGATGTTTTCTTTCTCTTTTATATTCAACAAGGATAAATGAAATAATTCTCCATGAGCATTTATCGTATCGTTGGAAGATTTATCATGATAACCGATGGAAAAATTATCCATGCGGATGTCTTTTATCAAGAAATCGAAAGCAGGTAATGGGCTCTCTTTGGTTTTCCTTTTATTCAGTTGTGTTTTTTTATTTTTTGTAATTTGTATGTCAGGGGAATGAATCGTGAAATGGTTACAAGAAAGCAGGTTTCTCTTTTGAATTACCTGATGGTCTGCTCCTTTTATTTCCAGAAGAGGAACAGAAAGGTGAAAAAGAGTTTCCGGTGTACCCGATGTTTATTCGGACCGTGGAATAACCGCTGTGTTTTTTAGTACCAGGTCACCTTTCATTCCGCTAAAATACCCTTCCTCTATATCTATATGGTAATCTCCTACCCTATTTGTTGTTTTTTTAAAAGAAAAAGTAAGGTCATCACACTCGAAATAAGAGTGAGTATCACGGATGGTATGAGGATTAATCAATACATTATCCGCATGAAAATCCAGTTGGGAAACCCGGTAGGTATTATGTCTCCGGTTCAACTTATCCTGATAGGTAATATTTCCCCGGTTTATATTTATCTTTTTTACTGCCAGGTATCCGAAATAAGGAGTGATAAGGTCAAGTGGTTTATGTGAATCAGGTGCATCCAGGGTATCTGTATTATGGATAATAGAAGCCGGTTTTTTCCCGGATGGTACCCGGGTATAAGATACCACCGGATGTTCAATCGTTATTTCTTCTGCTGTCACCCCATTGTTATACACCATTCCGCTAATAAGGACAGAATCTATTTTTCCCTGCAGGAAATCCGTCGGTACGTTTTCTGAAATAGGTAATAATTCCGCTTCTTTCAGGCTTAAGTTTCCTGTTAACGTATTCATGGTTAACTCTTTTACGGATAAATAATGATTTTTTTCCGTCATGTTGGCGGTAATGCCATACGCTTCCAGTTCAAAATGTTCCGAATAAAGGATATTTTGCTGCATATCACTCAATGAATCAAGGTGAAACTGATAGGCATGGAAACTGAAATTCTGCAATAAATAAGAGTCTTTAGAGGTCTCGGATGCGGAAGTATATTCCAGGTGTGCATTATTTATTCCGATCGTTTCAATTGTGATGGATTGAAAAATAGGAGAAACAAGACCATAAAGCGTCCATGGCTGAAGATGGGGAACCGTATCACCAGGGTGTTCTTTTTTTATCAGCGTATCGGTTTTTAGTTTTGTATATTGAATATCCGATTGATTAATCGCTATATTTCTTGCATACAGGAAGTTCATCAGGTCTTTTCTGACAAAATAAATCCCGTTTATTTCTATTTCCGGCACAGAGGCGTTCAGATATTCGGACGGGAATTTGTTTATTTCTGTCCAGAGCTGACTTTGAGGAATGACGTGAATATTCTTTATATAAATAATAGAGTCTTTTGTACTAACCCGTATGCTATCCGTATGAAGAAGAAACTCACTGTTTGATAAAAGTGTTTGTGGCTGGTTTGTTTTAAATTCAAGATTATCACAAAATAAAAGCTTTCCTTCTGCATACGTATTTTCATCCAGCAGAAAGTTATATCCATCCAGTTCTATATCATTCAACGCGTAAAATACCGGCGTTTCTTCATCTGTTATCACATATTTAACACTAGCATTGTCTATTTCGATTTTATCAATGGATAACACATCGATATAAGGAGAAATAAGCTGGTAAAGGACTTTTGCAATAGGGTCACCTTCCTTTTCTTCTTTTTCAGGAAAATTTCCCGTATGCGTAATTAATAAGTCCGGATGGTCCAGTTCCAGTATTTTAAAATTGAGTTTCGTATAGTTTGTTCTCCATATCAGGTTTATTCCTTTAAACTGCAGGGCATCCAGTTTCAGGTCCCAATATATTTCCGGCAGGCTGTCCAGTTGTTCGTACCGGGAAAAAGCAAGCGTGTCGGGCCTGAAAGTAATTCCGTAAATGGCAAGTTCCCCTGAAAAGATGCCGACTTTCAGATTCTCGAAGGACAGTTGGTAAAAACCATGGGTAGCAGAAGCCACTTTTTTATTAAGTTCTTTTTTCAGGTAACTTTCCAGCCGGTATGCTAAAAACCAGTTAATAAGTAGTCCTCCCGCTATAAACAGGAATAAAACAATAAAAAGCCTTCGTAAAATATGAGATGTTTTTTTATCCATTCAGGATAGTTCTGTTTTTCTTATCTATATTATGAAATCATTTGATTAATAAAAAAATAAGCTCTTATTTCTATTTTTTTACTTTAATTATTGAAAAAGTATATGTGTCTGTGTTTTCCATCTTTCCTGTTTTTTAAAAGGTGTTTATTACTTAACAATAAGAGGGAAATTATGTTTCTGAAAGAGTAAAATTTATATTTGATTTCAGGTTTCTATTCCGGTTTTCTGCCTATCTGCAGAAAAGCAGATTTCTAGTTATAAAGATAATAAAAAAAGTAAAAGGTGAAAGGGAAAAGGTAAAAGAAGATATATGGAAAGATTCGGAGTAACATTGGAGCGAATAAAGGGCGAAGGCTTGTCTGAAAGATACCGGGAAATAAAGATTAAAAGAGGATTGTTTTATTTCCCGGATAATAATAAGGAATTATTTTTAATACAATTAGAAAGGCAGAGACACATTATTATCTGCCGGAGGGAAATCTAGTTGCAGTGTTTCGGCATTGATATCCACCGGAATATCAATTTTACGGAACATTGATTTTATTCTTTCCAGAAGCTCATCGCTTATTTTTTCATCTCCTTCGATATGTAGTACTACGATTTCTGTTCCAATCTCCGTTATTTCGTTCAGCATTTCCTCAGGCACAGGATATTTACTGCTAAGGGTTCGCCTGATAAACCGTTCAAGCCATTGCTGTAAATTTTCTTTTCCATTCGATAAAAGTTCCGGTTCGGAAGGAATGACGTTTATATGATGTGTCCAGATATTCATTACTTCCCCTTCAATCTCTATGATACGGTATGGAAACGGGTAACTTTGTAAAGAAGACGTTTCAATGTCATAAATCGTATTCCCTGCTTTGGTTTCATACGCAGTAATATCATGCGAGTGAAAGTGTCCGGTAAATATAAACTTCATTCCCAGGTCGGCAAACTTTTCTGCCAGCCTTTGCCAGTCATCTACCAGGTATTGAGGAAAGATCCGGCTCTGGTACATGATATGTTCAACCAGTCCGTGGTGCATCATCCCGATTACTTTTTTGTTATTTTCAGTTGCCTGTTGCAGGATTCCCGTGATCCATGCTTCGGTTTCAGTCGATATTCTTCCTGCGGTAATGCTGCTTTCCTGATATTCTTTGTACAGGCACGCATCGATCCCTAATAACCAGATATTATCCCCTATATCTGTCACATAACTAAGAGAATACGTGTCTTTATATAAAGCAGTATTGTAACCGGATTCCGCATAAATCCGTTCAAATTCTTCCGGGGTAATGCTTTCGACAGCGTACCGTTCATTTCCTCGGAATCCGACAGGGGAAGGAATATGAATATCATGGTTTCCCGGCACGACACATACTTTTATTCCTCTGGTTAATAAAGGCAATAATTTTTCACGTAAATCCAGGTGGCTTTGTCTTTCTCCGTTCAGTGTAAGGTCACCGGGAATAAGCAGCACATCTATTTGTTGATTTATTAATTCATCCAATGTGGCATCAAGAATTTCCGGAAGTTTTTCTATGTTGCGTCCGATGGAGTGCTGATAGTCCTGTAAGGCTTTTCCTCCATCCATTAATTCAGGGGAAAGGAAATGTGGATCACTGAAAACTCCTATTTTTAAAGGAGGGGTTGCGGAAATCATGTTACACAAAGGTATTAAAAGTAAAATAAATATTTTTCTCATGAAAAAACGCTGTTTCATAATCGAATAATAAGATGTATTATGGGCATAAAAGTAAACAAAAATAACTTTGTTAAATTTTGTATTAATGAATTTTAATACAAACAAAAGGAGTGCAGGAGATAAAACATTCGGGTTTCGAACGTAAAAATATCTTTTCCCGATAGTTCCCGGAATAAGGAATAATTTGATAAAAACCGGTCTTTTTTTTCTTCTAGGACTTGACTTTTGCTTATTTATTTTGTATCTTTGAGAAAGATTATAAAGCATGAAATAGGTTAATGCAGGATATTTTATACATACTAGCCCTACCCATTCTTATCCTTTTTACGGGTATTTCTTTCTTTTTCTTTTCTCAGAAAAGAAAAACAGAGAGAGGGTTTGTCTTTTTCCAAAAGGAGGATGCTGTTTTTTGTCATCCGGATTCATGGAATATTTCGTCTAAAAAATTACAAAATAATTTATCATTTGGTATTTGTTTTTCCTTCATCCCCTTTCAGCACGGAGGTTATGTTTCTTCTATAAAGAAAGCGCGGTTTTCTTTTGCTGTTACCAGTACCTCTTTTTAGGCTTGGTGTGGATATAATTTGTCTCTGTTTTCCCCTTTATTTTTCTTGAATTTTTATCAAAAAGTGCATCCGGATTTTTCAAAAGCGCATCTGCTTTTTTGAAAAGCGGAAAGAAACTTGAAGTAAAAGCGGATGCGCTTTTAAAAAATCCGCATCCGCTTTTGAAAAATCCGGATGCGCTTTTTACCTATTTGTTTTCCGTTTCATCGGAAATTACTTCTTTAATTTATTTAACTTAAAATATATTTAAATTATTTCTTGTGTATTAAATTATTATTTAATATATCCACATATTTTTTTAAATAATGAAATGAAATATTAACTCACTAGCCGTGAGGTGAGGCAGCACGGCGAGTGATATGTCACCCCTCAGGGGTTCTAACGATGATTGCGGTATATTCTTATGGGACTGACTATCTTACCGATAAGCCACAGAGTGGCGCCATGTAATTAGCCGTGAGGCCTCAGCCCACGGTGCTTTTATTATTAGCCGTGAAGCTTTGACCCACGGTGATTTTATGAAAGGAATGCAACCTTTTGCTGCCGGATTTTGTTTTATTTATTGTGTAATAAATATCTAATTAATATGTACTTAAAAGACATTCCGGTAAAGAAGGCATCCCATACTAAAAAACAACATATCATTAATCATTTATTTTCAGAAGAATATCACTATGACGGAGATTATGAAGTAGAAACAAAGGTTTTGCTGACCCAGTACAACCAGGATATTCTTGAATTCAAACATTTGCCTAATGATACTCCTTCTTTCCGGGAATGTATAAGAGGAGATTGCATGAACTGGTTTCAGGTAACAGGTCTTACGGATACCAAAACCATTCTGCGGCTACTGGAAGAGTTCGGGTTTTATAAGGTAGATGCAAAGCCGGTACTAACTCCTTGTCATGCCGCTAAAATCGATGATTTCGGTAACCGGGTGATTATCGTTATGCGGCCGAGTTTTTTTGAAAAGAAAAATGTCATTTCTTCTGAACATATTTGTACTCTTTCGAAAGAGAATATTGTGATTACTTTCAGGGAAAGGGGAAAGGTTTCGCTGGATAATGTGATGCGTGCCCTGCGTCTTAATGTAATGAATATAAGAGAGCCTAACCGGGGGATGCTGGTTGCCTTTGTTCTTAATGCGCTTCTTTCGGTAATGATCGGTACTGCTATTGAAGTGGAAGAAATGCTGGAAAAACTTGATATGTTGTTGGTGGAGGCAGAGCCGGGAGATGTGAACGCAGGAGAAAAAATACTGCAATGTGCGCATGCAAATCTACAGCTACAGAAAAACAGTATTCCCTTAAAGTCGGAGTTTAATAAATTATTGCAAACATCTCTGGTAAAGAACAATAATATTCTGGAGCCTATTTACAATGAGCTTTATAATCAACTGGATTTTATTCTTCTTACTTCGCAGAATAGTAAGGAATTGCTGGCTTCGATGAGGGATTTGTATGTGTCAAACAATGATTTGAAAACGAATGCGATTGTAAAAAGGCTGACAATCGTTTCGACTTTATTTATTCCTCTCACTTTCCTGGTAGGCGTATGGGGAATGAATTTTGAAATAATGTCGGAAACAAAATGGCAGTACGGATATCTCTTTGCATGGGGTATTCTTATTTCTGCCCTGGTGTTAACCTGGTTTTATATGAAACGCCATAAATGGTTTTAAAATAAAATTTATCCGTACTTTAAAATATAATAAAAAATAATGACATTCAGAACAGAAGTTTTCAGGCAGGCGTATCTGTTAAGGGAAGAGACAAACAGGCCCTTTTCGGAATGTCTGGTTGTTTCGTGGAAATTATATCGGTTAAGGAAAAAGCTGGAAGCCGGTATTGTTACTTTTTCTTACAGGAAACTGGATGGAAGCATCCGGAGAGCACGGGGTACCCTGAAAGATACCGGGTATATACCGAAAGGAAAAGAAATCAGTCTCAAGGTGATTAATTATTTCGATATAGATGCGAAGGAGTACCGGAGCTTCCGCATATCAAATCTGATCCGAGTATATACATCCTGACCGGATGTTATTTCTTTTTTACAAAATCTTCAAAAAACTGTTCCCGGTAAAAATTTCCGATGGCTAATTCATACGACTTAATAAAAAGATCATTGTTATCAAAAGAATCTATTTTTTCTTTGTTTACGATGTAAGAGCGGTTTACCCGAAGGAATATGCTTTGTGGCAGCATCTCATGGATGGCTTTCATACTCATATGGGTGATGATGCGTTGTTCTTCCATCTGGATAATCACATAATCTTTTAATCCTTCGATAAAGAGGATGTCTTTCAGGCTTACTTTGAAAAAACGGCGGTCTGACTTCACAAAAATGTGTTCGTTTCCGATGCATTGGATGCTTTCTTTCTTCTTATTTTCCTCATTCACCAGTAAATGATGATAGGAAATGGCTTTTTCTATGGCTTTTCCGAAACGAACCGGGTCGATCGGTTTTACCAGGTAGGAAATGGCGTCGACTTCGTAGCTGTCAACAGCAAACTCAGCATACGCAGTGGTGAAAATAATCAGGGTGGTTCCGGATATTGTTTTAGCAAATTCCAGACCGTTAATACCCGGCATCTGAATATCAAGGAAAACAAGATCTACCGGATTGGTTTCCATAAAACAGGCAGCATCTTCTGCGTTATTAAAGCTGTCAATTAACTGAAGCTCCGGAAACTGTTGTATGAGTTTCTTTATACCCAGGCGGGCGATTGGTTCATCATCTACAATAATACATTTCATACATATTAGTTTTAAATAGCGAGTGTTGTGTGAACTGAATTTTTTACAGGCATTTTACTTATATAGCTTTTTTATTTTTAATAAAGTTTAAAGTTACTGATTCGCATTCAATAATTTCAGCTTCAAAGAAACCGTAAAAGTAGTTTCTTCTTCTTTAAATTCCAGTTTATAGTGTTTCCCGAACACTAAGTCAAGGCGTTTGCGGATATTTGTTAATCCGATCCCTCCTACTTTTCCTTTTACCGGATTTTTCGGTTTTGAATTTTTGCATATAAAAGTCAGTTCGTTATTTTTCATCCTGAAATTCAGATTAACATACGATCCTTTGCGGTTATCGGGATTATGTTTTACCGCATTTTCAACAAAGGGGATAAATAATAACGGAGGAACAAAGATAGGATCATTTAAGTTTTCCCGGGTAATTGTAAAATCAAAATTATCACGACGGGTTTTTTCCAGTTCCAGAAAATCCTGAAGGAAAGCGATATCATCTTTCAGAAGTACCCTGTCTTTTGTGCTGTCTTTTATCTGATATTTGAGTAGATCATTAAGCTTATTCAGTATCTTTTTTGCAATGGACGGGTCTTCGTGCACCATGATATTGGCATTATTCAGCATGTTGAAGAGAAAGTGCGGATTTATCTGGTTTTTAAGAAAAGTGAGTTCTGTGGATAAGGTTGCTTTTTCCAGCCCGGTAATTTGTTCACTTTGTTGCATCCGGTATTTTAAAAGTTGAAAAGCAGAGATACCCGCCAGAAAAAGCCCGAAGCTGAGCACCGAAGAAACAATGCCGAGGATTATTTTTCCCACATGCGGTGTTTCTGTATCAGGGGTTGCCGGTGAGGTTATTTCCTGAAGGACCCCTATGCAGAAAACAGCGAAAATAATAAGTATGGGGACGGTCATCAGGTAAAAAAGTATCTTTCCTTTGAAAAGTAACCTGGGAACTAATACATACATGTTTATATATACCATGGCATTTAGTAACAGGAAATATACGAACCACACTCCTGCCCTTCCGCTGATCATTTTATTCGGTTCATCCCAGAATACATTTATCGTAATCAGAAACAGGATAAGTTGCAATGCCAGGTGCCTGTAAGTCCGGTAATCAGGACTTAAAAGAAAAAACGGGATTTTGTTATCTGTTTTGTTCCACATATTCTTTGTCTTCTAATTTCAGTCTGATTTTATTTTCAGAAATAAACAACCTGTAGTTGTTTTTGTATAGTAAATCCAACCTTTTTCTAATCTCACCGAATCGTTCTTCTGATAAGTCATTCCTGCTGGTTTCACAATTGAAATAGATGAGATTGCCCTGTGTTTCCAATTGAATGTCCAGTATTTGTTTTTCTTTAACGGATGAGTTTATAATACGTTGCAGAAAAGAAATGAATATAAGAGGTGGAAGTTTGATATTGTTATTTATCCCAATTGTCCGGAATGTATATTCCAGCTCAGGGTTATATTCTTTTTCCAGCTCGAGATACCCTGAAAGAAAATTAATATCGGAACTCAGGAGTACCTTTTCCCGGTTACAGTCGTATAATTCATATCGCAGTAACTGGCTTAACCGGAAAAGGATGTCGGATACTTTCTGAGGATCTTCTTCTGTCAGGGAAGAGGCATGTTCCAGGGTATTGAAAAGAAATTGCGGGTTTACCTGTTCTTTCATTAATTCCAATTCAGATTTGATATTTTCGTTCTCTAACCGGTTTATCCGTATTTTATCTTCCATCCAGTTTTTTACCAGAAGACTGAACGAAATTCCGGAAAGGCATACCATATTCAGCATAAAATAAGAGATATTATCCAGTAAAGTAATAAAATTGAATTTATATACAGTTCCTGCCAGCTTCAGAACAACTGCTTCCATGGTGATTCTGAAAAGCAGAAACAAAATAATGCTTCCGGATAATCCGACCAGGTAATAAGTGTATTTCTTTTTTATCAGAAAGCGTGGAAGCAATATATACAGGTTAAAATAAATAAGGGCGATATAAGCCAGGGTTAATAGGATTCCTAATCCGTATATGTACTTTCCTGAAAGAATGGGAATTTGTCCGAATGTAATAAACGTCTGGTTAAAAGAAATCACAGTCAGTACAAGAATTAGTACCAGATGCCTCCGGATTCTGTAGCCGGGACTGAAAATAAGATTATATATACATGTATATTTCATTTTATACGGTATTTTTATTTTTTACCAGTATGGTTGCGGAATCTGCATGCCTAAGCGGTAGTATTTCCTTATGGCGTAAACCGCATTCTTCTGCTCGTTTTATACTTATTATCTGCAGCTAATCAGCACCGAAGGTACTATATTTATCTTTACGGATAATTAAAAGTCGAATTTATAACTCACGTTTATCAGGGATGTGGCATGCCGGTTCGGTTCAATGATACCTGTTTTCAGGTTATATTCATGTCCGTAATATTCTTTGTACCCGGTAGCATTTATGCCTTTGATGGCAAATTCATGAGCTGTTTTTCTTCTGTTTATTTTATAACTTATGCTATAATCGGCAATAAACATCGGGTTGAATTGTTCTGTGTAGGCATTTTTTTCATTGTATTGAACTTCTTTATCAGGATGCACCATGGTCAATTCGGTATTAACCGGGGCATACCGGTCACCACCCTGTAAGGTAAGTTTCAGGTTTGCACTTAATACGCGTTCATTATTTTTTCCGAATGTCCATTCCTTTCCTATCAATCCGTTTAAGATAAAATTCCTGTTGTAGCGTGTGCTGTACCATATTTTATCTCCTCCGCGGTATTCCGAATTGAAAACCGAAGCTGTTATCATGTAATACATACCGTCGGATAAATACTTTTCAAAAGTAATATCGATGCCGTAATTCCGTCCTTTTCCTTCATTTACCAGGGCATTTTCCATATAGAATTCTTTCCGGTTAAGGATTGAATAGCTACTATCTGCTATTACAGGCACATGATATAAATACTGGAAATAAGGCTCTATTTTTATATTCATATCTTCTGATATTCTATAAGTATAAGATACCATCAGATGATGGGTTTTTATAAAATCCAGGTCTTTATTCACCCATTTTTCCGGATTGTGTTTGTCTTTCACAAAATAAACGTCCGTCTTTTCCATCCGGCTGTGTAATCCATATGCAAAAGCAAAGGAACTTTTTGGCGAAGACTGCCATTTTATGGCAGCTCTGGGTTCAACCGTCCAATGATTATTCAGGGACAGAAACTGCCCGTTTAACCCTAATGTCAGGGATATCTTATGGTTGATATTCAGATAGGAAGACGTATAAGCAGAAAATAACCGGGTATTTCCTTTTGCCTGCATCCTGTTTTCCCATGTTCCGGCTCCGGAAGATGCCAGGTCAAGATTCATATTATATTGCATATTGGTAAAGGTAAATCCGGTTTTATTGGTATGGTTTGCATTGTACGTGCGATTCAGCGAAGAGGTAAGAATAATATTTGTCTGTTCGGAATAAAAATCAAGATAAGGCGAAGGGTTTAAATTTTCATCATATATATCTTCCTTTGCATCATTTTTATACCAGGTGGTTGCAAGTGTTGTTTTTAAAGTACTATAATTATTAAAATAGTAGCGGTGCGTTAATCCGGTTCCTCCTGCGGATTGTTTTGCAACCGAAGCTTTGGCATCTTCTTTATACTTCCATTTATTGGGATCTGCGTCGAAGTCCGGGTCTGCTTTGTCAATCAGTGCAGTTCCCCATAAAGAAAATATTCCGGCTTTAGAGGTGGGGAGATTGATTTTAAAATTCAGATCCTGATAGTCTAATGTTCCCCCGAGGTCAGCATCCGGATTGATTTTTTTCAATAATCCTGTTGTAGAATACCGGTAATTAAAAATATAAGACGCATTATTTTTCCTGCTTAATGGACCTTCCGAAGCAAAATCCAGCCCTAATATTCCTGCCTGAAAAGTGTTTTCAAAGCGTCTTGTATTCCCGGTTCTTAATTTCATATCGAACACTCCGGAGACAGCATTGCTGTATTCGGCAGGAAAAGCACCGGCGAAGAAATCGGAATTACCGAGCACATGGCTGCTGAGCGAAGATAATACTCCCCCTCCCAGTACTGAAATATCCGCAAAATGGTTCGGATTAGGAATTTCTACCTCTTCAAGGCGCCATTGTAATAAATGAGGAGCGTTTCCATGGACAGAGATTCCGTTGGTGGAAATGCCCGGCGACACTCCGGCAAAAGAGCTTACCAGTCGTGCCGGGTCATCCATTCCGCCAGCATACCGTGCCGCTTCTTCTACTCTCAACATCCGTCCTCCGGTTAATGCCATGCTGTTTAATAATTGATCTTTATTAATTTGTGGAGTAACCGTAATTTCTTCCAGTTCATAACTGCTTTCTTTCATGAATATTTCCAGGTAAACTTCTTTTGCGGAGCTAACCCGTAGTTCTTTTATGATAGTGGGTTCATATCCCAGAAAACCGGCTTGTACGGAATAACGCCCCAAAAGGATTTCACGAAGGATAAATTCGCCGTTTTCGTCTGTTATTGTTCCGATTTCCGGTTTTTCCGGTAAACTGATGGTTACATACGACAAAGGCATGCCGGAAGTATATTCTTTTACTATTCCTCTTACTGTTTGTGTAATCGGATTTTCTCCTGATTGAGAAAAAGAAAGGGCTGAGAATACGATACAGAGAAAGAAAATTATAGTTATTGATATTGATTTCATAAACGGAGGGTTTTACTGATGGCTATTTTTTACGGGGATAAATCATTACTTTCTTTTCAGGTAGCTCATGATGTTGTAAACTACGTTAAATAGATTTCTTTTCCTTTCAGATGTTTCTATTTCGTTCTTTACTACCTCTTCAAAAGCATCTAATACTTTTTTACAATCTGGTGCATTTACACCGGATAATCCGGATACTTTATTTATTACTTCTGTCTTATTCATTTTGTTTTATATTTTTAATCTGATGAGACGAAAGTAGGTTGTAATTCATTTGAATCAGGCCTTTATAGACAGAAGGGCTTTTTTCTTAGACAGAAACTGATCTTATGTATACACATGAAAAGAAAAAGGAAAGGCTTTTAGGGGATGGTTTATTTAAAAATGAAAAGGTACGGGAAGGAAAAAGGAATTTATAAAATAAAAGTCCGGTCTGTACTTGTTCCCTAAACTTACTCAGGAGTTTGCCTGCAGGATAAATATAAGCGGCCACAAGGTACTTATAATACATGTTTCCTCATGCAGCTTCCTGAGTGAAGATTATAGCTTCCCTATCTTCCTATCATGTTCATGATATTAAATTTCGTACACTTAATTCTAACGTTCATGCAAAAAGAGGTAGTCTTTGAAGCGTAAACCATGTATCTTTAGCGTTTAATTTGAAACTTAAAAATGAATAAGAAGATACTGGGAAAGCAAAAAGTTTTAATCGGGATAGGTTTGTTATCTTTCCTATCCCTTTTTATCTACCTGATAGAAATTTTATCTCCTGAAAGTAGTAGTCCTAACGGACTGGCGACAAATATTCTGGTTTCCTCCGTATTTCTTATCGGGATAGCTATTATAGACTTTTACCTTGTAAAATACATAAATAGAGCGAAGTGGCTTCAGGAAAGGTTAATTTTACGAATTATTTTTGAAGCTCTTTTGCTTTCTACTTTAGCGGTATTATTTGTGTTATTGGGCAATCTTCCTTTTAAGTATAACGGAGATATCACCGATTACATCTACCTCATTGTAGAAAGAGAAGCTGCCATTGCCTCTATCCTGCTAAATACTTTTTGCGTCATCGTGCTTGAGTTCTTTTTCCACATGCAATTAGGGAAAAAGCGGGAAATAGAATTACAACAAATGCAGACTGAAAACGCAGAAATGCAATACAAACAACTCAAAGGGCAGATTAACCCTCATTTCTTATTTAATAGTCTGAACATCCTCGTTTCGTTGATTAATAAAGATGCCAGGCGAGCCACGGAATATACAAAGAAGCTATCCGATGTGTACAGGTATGTGCTGACGTATGATAAAGAAGACACCGTAACTGTAGCTGAGGAAACGGACTTTATTCAAAATTACATTCATATTTTGAAAATCAGGTTTGATAAAGGACTGGAAGTAGATATTCATCTGCCGGAACAGATCAGGGATAAAAAAATAATACCCATGACACTTCAGATTTTAGTTGAGAATGCGATAAAACATAATATAGTATCGGTTTCGCGACGATTAAAAATAGAAATCGGATGCGAGGAGGAGTTTATTTTTGTCACAAATAAAGTAGCCCTTCGTTCCAACACCGGACAATCTACCGGAATCGGATTGAAGAACCTTTCTCAGAAATATAAATTCCTGTCTGATAAGGATATTATAATCAGTGAAGAAAATGATATGTTTACCGTCAAAATACCTTTGTTATGAAAGTCGTAATTGTTGAAGATGAATTGCTTGCTCGTGAAGAACTGTTACGGTTGATAAAAAATAATTATTCCGGTTTTGAAGTAATAGCCTGTCTGGATTCGGTCACAGATAGCGTTGCATGGTTTAAGAATAATACCGCCGATCTGATTTTCCTTGATATTCACCTGGCAGACGGCATTAGTTTTGATATTTTTGAACAAGTGGAGATAACTACTCCTGTTATTTTCACTACTGCTTATGACCAATATGCCGTTCGTGCTTTTCAGCTAAACGGAATCGGTTATTTACTCAAACCTATTGTTGAATCGGACCTTGTACGGGCAGTAAAAAAACTGAATCTGAATACATGGTCTGATTCTAATCTGAAGCAACTGCTGCAATCCCTGCAACCCGTTCACTCCTACAAACAGCGTATTTCCACCAAGTCCGGTGACAGGTATATGTCTCTTGAAATAGAAGATATTGCCTACTTCTATTCGGAAGACAGAGTGACTTTTGCTGTGACAAAAGAGAACCGTCGTCATATTGTGGACTATACATTGGAAATACTGGAACCGGTTTTGGACCCGCACCGTTTTTTCCGCCTTACCCGCAATTGTATTGCTTCGATAGATGCGGTAAAAAGTGTTTCCAAATATTTCAACAGCCGCCTGAAAATAACTCTTACGCCTGATTTTGAAAAAGAGCTGTTAGTAAGTCGGATAAAGGTTCCGGCATTCTTAAAATGGCTGGATGGAAACTAATGATAAATGCACCAAGCTATTTATTAACTTCATACATATCAATGTAGTCCCCATCCAAAAAAACTTTCAGAGAGAGATAGCTTGGATTTCAGACCTTGAAGCATATCTCAAATCCAATATCCGAAATATCACTATTTGCCGGACGGACGACTTTTCCGGTAAAACGCTCAATAATAAATATAAAATGACCGGAAGAATGCAGACAAATTATGTTTTGTTTTTCCGGATATCCTATGCGAAAAAGTAGGTATCCTTTGAAAACCAGTTATTTCTATTTTAGGATATCATAGAAATTTAGTAGCCATAGCATAAAGAACAAGCCGTATGATAATGGAGGAATTAAAGTCTTTTAATTTCATACATCTAATTCTTTAATTCAGGTTTATCGTTATGAAGCTTGTAATTATATCCTTTCCCTTATTAATTGTCCGGGATAATTTTGTTCTCAAATCGTAAATTTATATAACTTTTAAAATAGGAAAAAATGAAAAAGATTATTTTTTTAGCTGCTGCATTCTGTATTTCTATAATGGCAGCCACAGCACAAACACAAGAATATAAAAACTTTCAGTTAAGTTTTATTTCTCCTTTCGGAACCAATGGCACTCAATCTCAATTTACAACCAATAAAGTATCGGTAAATATTATTGGTGGGTACAGCTATGGAAATACAGGCTTTGAATTCGGAGGAATATACAACGTGAATACACATCTTACGCAAGGCATTCAGTTTGCCGGAATACTTAATTACAGCGGTAATACCCAACGCGCCATCCAACTTGCCGGAATTACCAATGTGGCAAAAAAAGGTACGGTAAATGCTCAGGTGGGTGGTATTGTAAATATTGCACAGCGGGTAAAAGGAGTTCAGGTAGGTTTAATAAATATTTCCGAAGATTGCGATGGAGTGCCTGTCGGGTTAATTAATATCGTTAAAAACGGAGGTAAGAAGGAGTTTGAGCTCTCTGTTTCGGAAACGCTGAATATGGCGGTTGGTTTTAAATTGGGCGTAGATAGGTTTTACACTATCTTTTCAGTAGGTGCCAATTATTTTAACAGTCCTGTAGAGTATGCCGCCGGTCTTGGTTTCGGTACACATATAGACTGGAAGCAAGGCTGGGGAAATCAAATTGAATTATTGGGTTATGCCCTTACGGAAGATGGTGAATTCCGAAGCGGAGTGAATATGTTGACCCAGCTCAAATTCTTGGCTTCCAAAGAAATTAGTCCCCGACTCAAGGTCTTTGCCGGTCCGGTATTGAATCTTACTATTTCGGACTATGTGAATCCGGATACGGGAAAATTAGGCAGTTCATTATCTCCGTGGTCGATGTGGAAAAATGATAGTGATAAAACTCGTGTAAATAGTTGGATAGGAGTAGCTGCAGGAATAAGATTTTGAACATAAATTAATTCAACTAATAATCATTTAATAAAAACATTATTTTTTAAATTGTTTGAATTGAAAATTATTAAACCTTATGTCTATATTGGAAATGAATAAGTAATCTGTAAGTTTTAGCATTAATGTTCTAAAAGCGGTAACCGGCTTGGATAGAGGTAGCAGAACAGAAGAACAGT
>JAJQEC010000124.1:0-15607 GCA_021201815.1 Candidatus Azobacteroides sp.
AAAACAAATTTGATTATTTACATAGTATCTTCTTCGAGGGGAGAGTGGGTGAGATACCGGACAACTCTTCCCTTCCCTGAAGGGAAGTACCCTTTTCAACGAAAAGGGGGAAGGGTTTACCCACGGTTGATACTTCATTTATCACATATAAAAAAGTATTTATCCTTCCTGAAAACTTTCCTCTCTGCATTTACCTCTTATGCAATCCGCATTCTTTATGTTCCGGGTTTTCCCACCACCATCTCCCGGCCCTGATATCTTCGTGTGCTGCTATTGCCCGGGTACATGGCTGACATCCGATACTCGGATAGTTTTTGTCATGCAGCTTGTTATAAGGTACTCTGTTTGTCTTTATATAATCGATTACCTGCTGTTCCGTCCAGTGTACCAACGGATTGATTTTAACCAGATTGTTTGCTTCATCCCACTCGACGGCCTGAACTCCTGTACGGGTGACAGATTGCTCCTGGCGAAGCCCGCATATCCATACCTCTACCGTCGAGAGGGCCCGTAACAGCGGTTGTATCTTCCGGACCTGACAACAGGTTTTCCGTTTTTCAATGCTTTCATAGAATGCGTTAATTCCATTTTCCCTTACATAGGTTTCCACCGGACTGTTTTCCGGGAAAAAGACTTCCATCTTAATTCCGTATTTCAGGTTTGTTTTATCAATCAGGGAATAGGTTTCTGGAAACAGCCGTCCGGTATCGATGGTGAAGATTCGCGCTGACCGTTTTATTTTCAGTACCATATCCGTCAATACCTGATCTTCCAATCCCAGGCTGGATGCTAAGGCAATCCGGTCACCGTATTCCCGGAGGAAGTACGTGAGTAGCTCCTCCGGGGATTTATTTTCAAATTGCTTGTTTAGCAAGGTTATTTGTTCTTTCATTAGATTGAAAATGTTTGTTCTTCCAGTGATTCGACTATCATTCCGGCGCCTACCGTTTCGTAGGTTGCCTCATCTATAATGACCAGGTTCCCGGTTTCTCGGTTATCGGCATACAGATCATATTTCAATGGTTTGGACGTTTTGACAAGAATATGGGCAATATCGTTCATCCTTACGCTTTTGTCGGAGATGTTTTCCAGTGTATTGATATTTACCTTAAAATAAACATCTTTAATAATTCCGAACACTTCGTCTGTGGTGTGTCGGATAATATATTTCGCTCCGATGCTGAGAGGCCGATGATTCAGCCAGCATACGAGCAACGAGATATTCGCATTTATTTTCGGCAGATTGTCACTTTTCACGATCATGTCTCCCCGGCTTACATCTACATTATCGTTTAGCCGGATTGCGATAGATTGTGGAGCAAAAGCTTCTTCCAGCGATTTATCGGCTTCATCGATTGCTTTTACGGTAGATTCCGTAAAAGAGGGCAAGATGGTTACTTTATCTCCTACCTTAATCGTTCCGCTTGCCAGTCGTCCGGCATACGCCCGGTAATCGTGGAACTCATCGCTTTGCGAACGAATCACATACTGCACCGGGAAACGTACCGGGAGCTTGTCTATATTTTCTTTTACCGGCAGGCTTTCCAGTAAATCCAGCAGGGTCGGTCCTTCATACCAGGGTGTTTTTTCCGAACGGTTTACTACATTGTCTCCATCCCGGGCGGAGATAGGCAGATAATGTACATTTTTCAGGTTCAGTTTCCGTGCAATTTCCGTGTATTCGGCTTTTATACGGGTATATACTTCTTCGGAAAAATCTACCAGGTCCATTTTGTTAATGGCAATAACCACATTTTCCAGTTGCAGCAGGGAAGCGACATAGGAATGGCGTTTTGTCTGTTCGATAATCCCGTTGCGTGCATCTACCAGGATGATGGCTGCATCAGCTGTCGAAGCTCCTGTCACCATATTCCGGGTATACTCAATATGTCCCGGAGTATCGGCAATAATAAATTTCCTTTTTGGGGTAGCGAAATACCGGTAAGCCACATCAATGGTAATTCCTTGTTCTCTTTCCGCACGAAGTCCGTCTGTCAGTAAAGCCAGGTTTACTTCTTCATTTCCTAATCGTTCGCTTGCCGCTTTTACCGCTTCCATCTGATCTTCGAAAATTGATTTGCTATCGTATAGCAACCGTCCGATCAATGTGCTTTTTCCATCGTCTACACTGCCGGCTGTTGTAAAACGCAGCAGTTCCATATCTAAATATCCACTCATACTTTCTTGTTCTTTTTTGAATTAATTAAAAATAACCTGCTTTTTTCCGGTCTTCCATGGCAGCTTCCGAACGTTTGTCATCCGAACGGCCACCTCGTTCTGTTACCCTTGAAGATGCAATCTCATTGATAATATCCTCCAGCGTATTGGCTTCGGAAATAGTTACTCCCGTACAGGTTACATCTCCGATGGTACGGCAGCGGATCCGTTTCCGCAGGACTTTTTCTTCCGGCCTCAGTTTGATAAACGGATAATAAGCCAGCCAGATGCCGTCGCGTTCGAATACTTCCCGTTCGTGGGTATAATACAGGCTGGGTAATTCGATGTTTTCCTGAAGGATATACTGCCAGATATCCATTTCCGTCCAGTTACTCAATGGAAAAATGCGGAAGTGCTCTCCTAATTGCTTCTTGCCGTTGAAGATATTCCATAACTCAGGGCGCTGGTTTTTCGGGTCCCACTGTCCGAACTCGTCTCGATGTGAGAAAAAACGTTCTTTTGCACGGGCTTTTTCTTCATCCCGCCGTGCTCCTCCTAATGCTGCATCGAACTTATATTTTTCCAGCGTATCCAACAGGGTAACTGTTTGCAGTTTGTTCCGGCTGGCATTGTATCCTGTCTCTTCAACCACTCGTCCTGTTTCAATGGATTCTTCCACCGATCCGACCAGTAGTTTTACATTCAGTTTTTTTACCAGGTTGTCCCGGTAGGTAATGGTTTCCTCAAAATTATGCCCGGTATCTATATGAAGGAAAGGAAACGGAATGGCTGCAGGATAAAAAGCTTTATAGGCCAGATGTGCCATTACAATGGAATCTTTTCCTCCTGAAAAAAGGAGTACGGGCTTTTCAAATTGAGCCGCTACTTCCCGGAGTACGAAAATCGATTCCGATTCGAGTTCTTTTAAATGCGTCAGTTTAGTACTCATGATTAGTATTGTTATTTTAATTATTTATCGGCTTGTTTATACGGATTTTCAGTCTGTGTTTTATTATTCTTCGTAAACTCTTTTGCATAATATGAGATGATGTAATTTGCTCCTGAACGTTTGATGGCTGTCAGGCTTTCGGTAAAGATGCGTTCTTCATCGAAAAAACCTTGTTCCGCTCCGTTCTTAAGCATCGCATATTCTCCGGATACCTGATAGGCAACGAGCGGGTACCCGGGAAATTCTTTTGAGGCACGGTATAAAATATCCAGGTAAGCCATGGCCGGTTTTACCATAATCCAGTCGGTTCCTTCTTCTATATCGGCTTTAATTTCTTCCAGTCCCTGGGCTCTCGTCCGGTAATCCATCTGGTATGTTTTCCGGTCTCCGAAGGAAGGAGCGGATGCTGCTGCGTCCCGGAACGGGCCATAGAAAGCCGAAGCATATTTGGCTGAATAAGCAAGAATTTTTGTGTTTAGTCCTTCTTGACTTAATCGTTGCCGTATTGCTTCTATCTGTCCATCCATCATTGCGGACGGGGCCACGAAATCTGCTCCGGCCACAGCATGCTGATAGGCCATTTCTGCCAGTAAAGGTAACGTGCTATCATTATCTACATCGTGGTCGTGCAATAAGCCGCAATGTCCGTGGGAAGTATATTCACACAGACATACATCGGTAAATATGACTGTTTCAGGAAAGCGTGCTTTAATTGCTTTTACACTCCGGCTGATAATATTATCAGGCATATATCCCGCACTTCCCCGTTCATCTTTATCCTTTTCTTCAAGGACGCCGAACAATAGTATTTTATTAATTCCGGATGATAGCAGATCTTCTATATCAATGAGTAATTCCTCGATAGAAAAGCGGTATATTCCTTTCATCGATGAGATTTCCTGTTTTATTCCCTGTCCTTCTGTGACAAAGTAGGGATAGATAAAATCCGATGCATGGAGATGGATATCCGCATATCGGTCCCGTATTTCCTGCGTTTTCCTATATGGTCTGAATCGTTTCATTTAATTCCTGTTTCAATCTATTTTCGGTAGTTTGTCCTTTGGCTATCAATTGTATTCCTTCCGGAAGTTCCCCGTATAATTCTTTAAAGGCTTCTACTCCGGAGGGGGAAGAAAAGATAATTTTTCGGAAGCGGGTAAGGTCTGTTTTTACCACTTCTTTATTAATAGTATTGTGGTAAATGGGAATATCCGTAATATCATTTTCCAGTTGTTCCAGTTTTTCGGATAAATATTTCAACCCTTTATCGGAGCGGGGCAATAATATCTTGTTCCTTTTTATCTGTTTTTCTTCAAAGTAATTCACTAATCCTTCTGCTGAACCGGTTGCAGATTCTATATCCGGATAGATGTGGAATTTATTTAATTCGGCAGTTGTGGTTTTCCCTACAGAAGCTATTTTTACTTTTCCCAAAGCGCGGGCATCCGCTTTTATTTCCTGTAATATTTCAAAGAAGAAACGGACGCCGTAACGACTGGTGAAAATAATCCAGTCGTAGTTAACCGGTTCTTTTGCCAGTAACTTATGCAGTTTCTTTTCCTTTGTTTTCCGGATGCTGATTAATGGGGTGTGAACCACATGTTTCGAAGGTACATATTGTTCGCTGCCGGTACCTGTAACCAGTGTATCGGGTTGTTGTCCCCGGTGATTTTCAAATGCGACTACTTCTCCGATAATGATAAGGACCGGTGTCGGATATTTAAACACAGAGAATCGGAGTTCATCTAATGTCGAAAAAAATGTTTTCTGATCCGGCATGGAAACGTTATATACCAATGCCACCGGAGTATCCACCTTGCGTCCTGCTGTTATCAGTTTCTTTGCAATGGAAGAAATATTGGCTCCTCCCATATAATATACTAAGGTATCTGTATCCGGTATCTGTATGTTTTCTCCGGAGTGTCCGGTAATAAAAGAGACAGAAGAAGCTACTCCCCGGTGGGTTAGCGGAATATGGGTATAAGAAGCCAGCGCAATTCCGGATGAAATACCGGGAATGACTTCAACTTCTACAAAACGGCTTTTAAGAAAATCTATTTCTTCACGTCCGTGGGCAAAAACCATCGGATCTCCTCCTTTGAGGCGTACTACCTGTTTTCCGGCTAAAGCAGCCTGATAAATTAATTCATTGATATCGTCCTGATGATGGCTGTGTTTATCTTTTCTTTTGCCGACATATATTTTTTCAGCGTTGTATTTAGTTAAGAAATTCTTATCAATCAGGTCATCATGATAAATGATATCTGCCTGTTTCAATGCGTTATCTGCGCCGATGGTCAACAGGTCCGGATTTCCCGGGCCAAATCCGGCAAGAATTACTTTTCCGTATGTGTTTCGTATATCAAGAGGGGAAAAGATGGCTTTTAATTCTTTGTAACCTTTCTTTCCGACAACAGCAAGGTTTCCTTGCAGGGGATGTGTCCTGAAAGGAAGTATTTCTGCTATCCGGCCGGATAATCCTAAGCGGTTGAGTGCACAGGTAGCAACGATCAGGGCATCGATTTCTCCTTTATCTACTAGCCTGATGCGTTCTTCTATGGTACCCCTAATACTCACTACGGTAAGATCCGGACGTAGTTTTAGCAGTTCTGCTTTCCGGGTGGCGGAGCTTGTTCCTATTCGTGCACCGGCCGGTAACCGGAACAATGGCTGATTGTTCTTGCTTACAAGTGCGTCGGATTTATCCGTTGCTTCGGATAATGCATATAATTCCAGATCTACCGGAAGCGGGTAGGGGAGGTCTTTGGCAGAATGAATAGCGATATCCGCTTCATTATTCAGTAATGCCTGGTCCAGTTCCCGGGTAAAGAAATCTCCCGCAATGTTATCCATCAGAGAAATCTGTTTGTTTTTATCCCCGAACGAATCCACTACCTTTAATTCATAAGGAATTGCCGGTAATGAGGAAAATATTTCTTTTACCTGTAAGAGCGCTAAGGTACTGCTTCTGCTTACTACCTTTATTTTTTTCTTTCTGTCCATTCTTTTTCCTTTCTGTATATTTACAGAATCCTGTTTTTTGAAAACCTGTTGGTAATAATTCTTCCGGCGATACTTAGTATCAGGACAATAATTGTCAATAATAATGCGGCTGCATATGCTCTGTCTCGTACTTCCGGTATCGGGCTGCTTAACTGGAAAAATACGGATAAAGGCAATGTGGCTGCCGGTTCGTCCAGTGAAGTCGGTATATTATCTGTGAAGCCCGCAGTAAACATTACTCCGGCAGCATCCCCGATGGCACGGCCGACGGATAATAACGTTGCTGTGGCAATTCCCGGTGCAATCTGGCGGAGAATTACTTTACAGGTTTCCAGTTTGGTCGCTCCTAATGAATAGGAAGCATCCAGCAGGTCTTTGGAAATGGATTTGGCCACTTCGTCCATCGACCGGACAAAAATCGGGATGATAAGTAGTGTAATTACCAGAATACCACCTCCCAGAGATGTTTTCAGTCCGAAGAAAATCATAATTGTAAAGGCAAAAGCTCCATATACAATAGAAGGGATGCCAAAAAGCACGTCAAAGGATAATCTTGTAAAGTAACCTAGTAACGAATTTTTCTTCAGGTACACATTGATATAAAAAACCACAGGGATACTGATTAGTAATCCTAACGTTGCAGAAGCCACTACAATCATCAGCGAACCAACGATTGCATTCAGAATACCCCCTTCTTTTCCCAGATAGAATCCTCCACCCGGTAGTTGGGTAATCATTTCCCATGTCAACGGAGGAAAACCTGTTTTTGCAATGGTCCAGATAATGCTGAAAAAGAAGCCGAATACTACCAGTGTGGATAAGATCATCAGTCCATGAACTATCTTTTCTTCTATAAATTTGAATTTCATACGTTGTTTTTTATATTAAAATCGTATGGAACCGGATGAGCCCGAAAATGATGTCATCCTGCCATGTAAATGGGTTCGTGTAATTGTTTTTATAATTTAAATTGTTTTTCCACTTTTTGTAAAACAATACGAGCTGCTGCATTAAAAACGAGGATAATCACGAACATAATCAATGCGGCAAACATCAGTGCCGATTCATACATCGGGAGTGAAAGCATTTCCCCATAGTTATTGGCGATAAGGGCTGGCAGCGGATAGGCACTGTCGAATAAGGATTCCGGAATGCCTACCATATTTCCACAGACCATAAGGACAGCCAGTGTTTCCCCGAATGCTTTGGAAATAGCCAGTACTACCGCGGAGATAATTCCGGGAGAGGCTTTTCTTATCACTACCAGCCGGGAGGTTTGCCAGCGGGTAGCTCCCAATGAGGTAGAAGCATCTTTGAAGTCTTTGGGTACCGTAGAGAATATTTCAATAAACAGGCTTACCAGCAATGGAATGATCATGACGCTTAATACGATCCCTCCGGCCAGTAAGGTATATCCACTCGTATAGTCAACAAAACGCGGTCCCAGGCTGTCGGCGATCCAGGGCACGATTATCAGGACTCCCCATAATCCGTATATGACAGATGGGATACCGGCAAGGATATCCAGTACCGGAAATACGATTTTCTTTACCCATTTCTTTGCGTTTTCCGTAAGATAGATAGCCGTAAGCAAAGAGATTGGCAGAGCAATAACAACGGATATAATGGTTACATAGACGGAGCTGATAATAAAAGACCAGAAACCGAATTCTCCTGTTAACGGGCTCCATGTCGAACCGGCAATTAAATTCCATAGGGAATGTTCTTTCAGGATTCCGGTTGATTTGTAATATAGTCCGAGCCCCATAATTAGCAGCAGGAGTAAAGAGAGCACGGTCAGTGTCTGCATAAACCTGTTTGCCAGTTTATTCTTAAGGACTCTTCTTGTTAATAATACTGATTGCACCTTCGTTGTGTTTTTGAAAAATGCAAAGATGTTTATTTGGCATCTTTGCATTTATATATGTGTTATCCTGTTATTTTAGTTTCTCCGATTCGTCTTTCAGCTTTTCTTCTGAAAGGCCTATGTATCCTGTTTCTTCTGCGTATTTTTGACCTTCCGAAAGGGCATATTCCAGGAATGCGATAACTTCGGGTTTTGTCGGTTTCTCTTTTGTTACCAGGTAAAGGTCACGTGCCGGAGGAGAAGGAAACCGTCCGTCATTGATGGCAGCAATTAATGTTTCCGTACTTTCATAAAAATCTTCTTCCGGATCGATTACTCCGTTTCCATTTACATCAATCGGAATGATTGCCAGTCCTTCAAAAGGTCTTTTTGTTTTCTGGTCGTAAGCATATGCAATATTGTTGTATCCGATGCCTACTTTATCTTTCTGTACGGCAGAAGCTACTCCCGGGTCTCCGAATACGGCCGTTGCTTTCAGGTTTTCCTGTTTTTTATTGAACCAGGCGGCAAATGTTTCTGCGGCGCCACAGGCATCGGAACGGGTAAATACATGAACCGGCGTTTTGGAAGATGTTCCCAGTACCTGTCCCCAGGTGCTTAATTCATTATTCCAGAGTTTAAGAGCATTTTCTTTAGATAATCCTATTTTGTTAATATTTTCCAGTTCCGGATTATTTGCGTTGATAGTAGGAACTACCGCATCTTTTACCACCGCAATCGGAAATGCACCTTTTGCAATTTCTTCCGGATATACTTCCCGGGATACCATCCCTATGTCGACTACGCCGGCTAATGCATCGGTCATTCCTTTTCCGGCACCCCCACCGGAGATATCTATTTTTACATTCGGATGTATTTTCCTGAATTCTTCTCCCCATTTAACAGCCATCGGGTAAAGAGCAAAAGCTCCTGAAAGCTGGATGGTCCCGGATAAACCATCTTCATCGGAAGAATCGGAGGATGCTTGTTGTTTTGAACTGTTCGAGCAATTTGTCAGTAGGAAAATACTTGTCAGTAAGATAAAAATCTTTTTCATAATTGGTTTAATAAATAGTTAGACAAAAGTAATTCCGGATGTAACCGGTGGCAATACCGCAAAGAGGGTATTTATAATGTGCCAATATGCCAATGTGCCAATGTGAAAATTAATAGATGGGAGAATGAGATAATATATTAATGGGTTGATATGTTACTATGGTTTATGCTGTTTGATACAATGCAGTTGTTAGTTTTTATGGGAAAAGAATACCGGTGTAAAGGTGACCTGTATGTAGGCCCATTGAGGGAAATGGGTATCTACATTTATTTTGTTTTTGAGAATATCCGATCCTTTTGTGGTAAAATAGCTGCTCCAGCCGCCCTGCAGGGTAAATTCCTTATTTACATAATAATTAGCCGTAATATCTATTTCAGAACCCAGGTTGGTTTTTCCGCTTTCGTCAATATCCCTGCTGGTGGAAAAATGATGGTAAGTGATATTGATATCGAATTTAGAAGAGAACTTTCCTGTCAGTCCTGCGAAGATATCGATTAATCCTTGTGTGGGAAGGGTGCTCCAGTATTCGATAGAACCGTTGAAGGCGTGATTGGTACCGTATAACTTATTAAATGTATTGCTTTTATCTGATGCAATATCATATCCGGAACCGGAGAACACGTCTCCTCCTATATGAACAGCTATTCTTTCATTCAGTAGTTGTTTTGCATTCAGGGATAAAAGATAAGCACTCAGGCTTCTGTCCTTTTTATCCCGTCCGAACTGATAATATCCGCTGGCGTGAAAAGTAAACGGAGCTTTCTTATTTGTCAGCCAGATATTACCGCCGACCGTATTCCGGTAAGTGGTACTGATGTCTCCCGTAGTGCCGTGTTCGAAACTATCGTTTACCCAGAGTGCGGAAGCTGAAATTTTTCCGAAAGACCTGCTTAGCCAGATATAATTCAGGGTCTTATATGTTTGTGTATAGGGAGAAAAAAACTGTGTACTATCCCCTGCATTATTATAGGCACTTCCGACATGAATGGTAATATCCGGTGATTCATATTTTAAACGCAACAGGTCATGTGCTCCGGGTGTATTGCTCCAGTTATTATAGGAAAACAGGCGCTTGTCATCGTATTCTACTCCCTGACGACCCAGCACAAAAGACAGTTCCGGTGTAAAATAATATTCTCCCCATGCTTCCAGGACACCGACTCCGTTTCCTGTTTTACCTACATCAGTTCCTCCGTAAGTACGGGTGTCAAGGAGCGATAATTTAGCCCGTATATCTCTGTTTTCATAGAGAAAATTCAGTTTGGTACGCAGGTTATTTACATAGGCCGCATTCAGCGTGTCTGCCAGTGGTTCCCGGAAACCATCTCTTAATTCACCGCGGGAGCGGATTTCAGCGTCCACTTTTACTGTTTGCCCATACAATTGAACAACAATTAATAAAAAAGCAACGACGGATAAAAATACATTCTTTCTCATAACTTTCAGATTTAATAATAGTGTTTAATTAAAATGTCAATTCACGATTTCAATAATTCCGGTTGTCGTGTTTCATTCTTTTTTTCCTATAATCGGTTATAGCGGATACAAAAGCCAATAAAAAAGCCCTGTTTCCTATATAGGAAGCAGGGCCATAACAATGTGGTACAAATATTCCTATATTATCTGTATTTCATAAGGGCACATACAACAATCTATCAGGGAAAAAGCCTTGATCACAGGCTTTTCACCGGCTAGTGAAACAATAATATAAATCATATTCGGATCGTAAGCCAGACGCTTGTCTTCTTCCGAAGGACGTGCAGGGGTAGAAGGATGGCTGTGATAATTGGCCAGTATCTTCTGCCCTTTTGCTCTTGCTTCTTTTAATACATGAAATTGTTCTTGCGGATCAAAGGAAAAATGTTCCGGGCTATGGTCTACATTTGTCAACGCATAATGTCCCTTTACGATATCTCCTGTTCCGGTAAGCAGACCACAGGCTTCATTAGGTAAATCCTCCTGTGCATGCTGTATGATTGCATCTATAATATGTTGTGGAATCTGTATCATGCGTTTTTATTGTCTCGGTTTTAATTCACAGGCTGCCTGTGGAGCTTCTACCAGTTCATGGATAGTCGGATGTTCTCCACATACCGGGCATTTGCTGTTTCTCTTTACATTGACCGTCCTGAAATTCATTTTTTTTGCATCGAAGGTCAACAAACGGTCAGTTAATAGTTCACCGGTTCCGGTCAGAAATTTTAATGCTTCTGCAGCCTGAATCGTTCCTAACATGCCGGCAATCGCTCCCAATACACCTGCCTGAGAACAGGTCGGTACTGCATTCGGAGGTGGTGGTCCGTGAAATACGCATCGGTAACAGGCTTTTCCCGGAAGGTAGGTGAGGGTCTGTCCGTCAAAACGAAGAATCCCACCATGCGAGAATGGTTTTCCGGCTAATACACACGCATCATTGATGAGAAATTTTACCGGAAAATTATCTGTTCCGTCTATAATAAAATCATAATCCTTAATCAGGTCGAACGCATTCTCGGCCGTAAAGAAATCATGGTAGGGAATTACATTTACATCCGGATTGATCTGTTCGATCTTTTCTTTTGCGGACAATACTTTCGGTTTTCCGACATCGGGTGTGGAATGAATCACCTGCCGTTGAAGGTTACTCAGGTCTACTACATCGCCGTCTATAATACCCAATGTTCCTACCCCGGCAGCAGCCAGGTAGAGCAGGACAGGAGCTCCCAGGCCTCCGGCTCCTATCACCAGTACTTTGCCCCGATTAATCTTTTCCTGTCCTTCCACTCCGATATCCTGCAGGAGAATATGACGGCTGTAACGTTCTATTTGTTCAGATGTAAAATCCATCATTTTCCTCCTCCCATAAAGTATAAGAAATCCACTTCGTCTCCGTCATTAATGACTGTTGTGTCGAAATCTTCCCGATTGATGAATTCTCCGTTGATCTGTACGGATACCATATCCGGTTGAATCACATTATTCAGTCGGATAAGTCCGGATAAAATGAGCGGAAGGTTCACTTCCTGTTCTTCGTCGTTTACTTTTATTTTACTCATTGTTTTACTTATTTTTTCTTTATAATCACTTTCCAGTCTCCCTCTTTCTGTTGAATCTGTTCCAGTATTTCATGACCTTCTCCCCGTACCGATCCCGGGACGTTATTGATCGGGGCGCCGTCATCCAAGCGGATTTCAAGTTCTTCGCCCGATTGCATACCTGCAAGCTGGATTTTTGTCTGTACAAAGTTCATCGGGCAGGCAACGCCACGCAGATCTTTGAACTTCCGTTTATTCACTTCCTGTTGTTTATCCGGGAAAGTGGCAATGTCCTTTTTTTCTTTGCCTGCAGCTTCTTTTTTTTCTTTTATATTTTTAAACTGCAGAGAATCATCCATATTTTTGTATAGTTCGGCAACCGCATCTGCCAGGTCATATATCTCTTTCCGGTAAAAATTGAAATCTGTTCTTTTATGATCCCTTGCCAGGGAAATGATCTTTCTGAATCTTTCATTAATAAAGCCGTAATCAATAAAGTTTCTGATAAACAGATTGAAGATGTCTGCTGTCGTTTTTGGTTCAGCGCCCCGGGTAACTAACAGCATTCGGGAAGAAGAGTAAAGCATGTCATACAACAACGTATTGCTTCTGGTATTGTCGGCTCCCTTTTCCAGTTCGGCTTTACTGCTATTGATCGCATTCAGGTCTACTTCAATCATATCAAAAAGACCTGCGGAACATTCCGCTGCTCCCCGACTGATTACACTGAAGATATTCTCAGCTCCCCAATCGAAATAATAATTTTTATCTTCGTCAAAAGAGGGGATGTTTTTATATTCTTCAATTAATTTCTTTGCTGTTTCTTTTCCTTCCGCCTCTGCATAGGAAGTAAAATCGGGATATAGCGTTCCGGTATTCAAATAGGATTCCAATAGCCGGTGAACAAATTCCGGGATATCTCTTGCATTTATATTTCCGATTGTTTCGGCAAATTTCGGGGAAGAACCTCTACCTGCACCCATATAAACCTGATAACCGGGATAGATGCGGTTGTTTCGGAGGATTTTTCCGGAGAAGCCGAGATCTGCCTGAAGTTGTTGGCCGCAGGAATTCGGGCATCCGGAAATACGAATCCGTAATGAAGCAAGCTTATCAAGGTTCAGCTGGTTGTTCTGTAATCTTTTTCGGATAGCTGTTGCCAGTCCCTTTGAAAGTCCTATTCCCAGGCGGCAGGTATCAGCGCCTGTACAAGATACGATGTTATTGACTAGTATCGGGGCAGTTATATCCGGAATAATTTCCTGCAGTAACCCGTAAACTTCCGGAAGGGCTACAGTCGGTATATTGCGTAAAAGAATATTCTGTCCGGGTGTGAACCGGAGTGTATGTTTTCCGAACCGGTCAATAAATAATAGTAATTGTTGCAATCTTTTTACCCTGTTCGTATCATTCAGCCGGATATTTCCATGCAGAAACGGTACTAGTATACTATTATATCCCGATTGTTTCTGAGGGATCACATATCTTTTTTTCCATACCTCATATTGTTCATCCGGACTGTTAATCACAGGAGTAGTATAGGAAAAAGGAGGTCTTTCGTCTTCTTCGCTTTCCGGGATGAAAGGTGATATTGTTTCCTTAGCTTGCTGATAATATTCCTTTATCAGGCGAAGGGTTTCTTCTTCCCCCAACTTATAGAAAATAAAACGCAGGCGTGCTTTATGCCTGTTTTTCCGGTTTCCATGGTCCGAGAAAAACTTCTTTAGTGCCTCAGCGATAATAAATAATTCATCCACAGGAACAAAGTCAAATAAAACCCATCCTATCGTCGGTTTAGAACCACCCCCACCGCCGACATAGACTTTAAATCCTTTTTCTCCGTTTCTGATAGTGGCTACAAACCCAAGATCATTGATCGCTGCATAATCCGGATGTTTACTGTCCGAAGAAAAAGCTATTTTCATTTTCCGGGGAAGCAGGTAAGAGTCAGCCTCTGCAATTAACTTCGACGTGAGTGCCATTGCATAAGGAGTTGTGTCGAATACTTCGTTTGAAGAGATGCCACTATCTTCGGTTACCATAATGTTACGTATGGTATTTCCACCCCCACCTTTTGTACTGAGCCCTATTGCTTTTATTTCATGTAAGACAGGTTCTACTTCTTCCAGTTTCAGATTCTGGATTTGTATTTCCTGACGGGTAGTAATATGTAATAAATCGGAATGGTGTCTTCCGGCAATATCGATTAATGCTGAAAATTGCTTCGGATAAATAACACCTCCGGTAGTACGTATCCTGGACATATAGACTTCGTCCTGACGTTGTTCATACACACCCATGGGCACGCGATAAGCCTTGAACTGAACGGTTTCTATATTTTTGTTCCGGTAATCGTTGGCTAATGTGCCGAACCGGGTAATATCTTCTTCTAATGTATCAGGTAATTTATACATCTATATACTTTCTTTTCTGGTCATATAAACAGGAGAGGCAACTATTAGCTGAATACTCCGGAAAGGTATTGTTTGGTCAGCTCATGTTTCGGGTTATTGAATAGCTCTTTTGCCGGTCCGCTTTCAATTACTTCACCCAGGTAAATAAATACTACATGGTCTGCAATACGTAATGCCTGACGCAAGGTGTGAGTTACCAGTACAATACCATATTTCTCTTTCAGTTTTACAAACAGGTCTTCGATATGATGGCTGGAAATCGGATCCAGGGCAGAGGTAGATTCATCTCCCAGAATAAACTGAGGTTTTATAGCTAATCCTCTGGCAAGACATAACCGTTGCTGCTGTCCTATGGATAGCCCGGAAGCCGGTGAATGAAGCCTGTCTTTTACTTCTTCCCACAAACCGGCAGCCCGTAAGTTTTCTTCCACAATTTGTTTTAACTGCTTTTTATTGCGCACTCCATGAATCTTACATCCGAAGGTAATATTGTCAAAAATAGACATAGGAAGTGGTGTCGGGCGTTGTGATAACAATCCCATCTTTTTTCTTATGTGGGTTACTTCCACTTTCTTTTCGTAAATATTTTCTCCGTCTATAATAATATCTCCTTCCACTTTTACATGATCGATATCGTCTATCAGGCGGTTAATCGTTTTCAACAGTGTTGACTTGCCGCAACCGGACGGTCCGATGATACAGGTGATTTTATTATTAGGTATTTCAAGATTGATATTTTTCAGGATATGGTTGCTTCCGATACTCACATTCAGGTTGCTTATTTTGATCTCGGAGTCAATTGTTTCATTCTCTGTATAAGCAAATGCTTCTTCCCTGACGTGGCTTGCCACATTAAAAAAAGAGCGGACTAAGGGAAATGTTGTAATCATAATAAAGTGGTTTTAAATTACAGCAACAAAGGTAAGTGGCTTCTGTATGGCAGGAAATACCACATTGAGGGTATATTCTACCGGGAGGTGGAAAGGAAAATTTTCTTTATTTTAGCTGGTTATTAGTTGTGGGTTAACCCTTTCCCTTTTGACGAAGTCAAAAGATACTTCCCTTCCTTGAAGGGAAGAGTGGGGCACAAGAATTATATTCTTATGAGTTGGAAAAGAATAAAAATAAAATGTTTTGATATAAGAGAAAGGAGGAAAATATTTTATC
>JAJQEC010000124.1:15617-26643 GCA_021201815.1 Candidatus Azobacteroides sp.
ATTTTATCTTTGATCCTATTAAATAATAAGATCAATATATGAAAAATATATACCTTATCTCCTTTCTTGGTGTATTCTTTTCCATGGGGCTTTATCCACAAATGCCATCAGATCCGTTCATGCGAAAACAACACGAAAAATGCCTGGCAATTGTTCGGGAAATTGAGGCTATGCCTTTGATATGTGATACCATTTCTATCTGGTCATTGAACGAAGGAAATATTATTAATTCTTTCAAAGGAATTTATTTTGATGATCAAAACCGGCTTAGAAAGTATTACAGACAGGAACGCATGAATGATGGAGCACATGAATGGGCAGATGTATTTGCCTATTATGATGAAGGGGGAAATGTCTGCTATATTATTTACCAGATCAGCAATAACTGTGAAGGCGGTGAATTACGTTTCGGCGTTCATCAGGAACGCATTATCAGTTATGATTATTCCTGGGATTGCGGATGTTGTGAGGAGGATGAAGAAACAGAAATGTACAACGAGCAAAGGCGGAAGTGTTTCCACGTAGGAGGTCCACTGGTAAGTTCCTGTGATGATAAAATGTCGTTTCGCAACTTTTTATATGCTGAAAGATTAATAAAAGTTCTGAAAGACAAAGAGTATGACGGATACGAAGAGTATAATGAACCGGAAGAATCCGGAAAATGAGTAGATCAGATGTGAATCTGCCTGTTGTAATTTATTTTCAAATTCTATCCGTTCCGTTATCCGGCGTTTTCTTTAGGAGTTTAGTCGGTAAGGAAGAACACCGTTTGTTGGGCGATCCTTATTTTTTGTTTTATAAATTTTTTATTGCAATCATCCGGATTTACCTGTCTATGGAAAAGACATGTTAGCTTTTTATTTTATCAGAAAGATCCATGTCTTTTCCTGATATATTTTTATATTTTCCATAAAAATAGATGAGTGCACAAAAGTGTCGGAACATCAATCCGGAGAAGATTTTTTTTGTGGTAGCCCGTTGCCAGTGATGAATAATTCGTAAATGGGGCAAGTAAATAATATTCCATCCTGCATTTCTTGTCCGGATACAAAAGTCCGCATCTTCCGGACCGAAGAATATATGCTCATCGAGTAATCCTATCCGTGCGATTACTTCTTTACGAATCATCTGGCAGGCTCCGATCAGATACACGGGAGAGAAGGGCTCTGGTAAAGACGATAAATCTCCGTAATTGAACTTTTCATTTTCCGCAGCTTTCTTTAGGGCTGCCCGTTTCCATCCCATTTTCAGATAGAGGGAAGATAGGAGGTTATTCGCTTTATAGGTAAGGGATGGATACGGCTTACAACTGTCCTGTACGTTGTTTTCTGTACTGACCAGCTGACAGCCACATATTCCTGTTTCAGGATGCTGGTTCATATAATCCAGCATGCCGTCAATGGCAGTTTTATTGGCGATAGTATCGGAGTCCAGCAATAGGATATAGTCTCCGGAAGCCTTTTCTATTCCCCGGTTTCGGGCAAAAGAAATTCCTTTGTTTTTTTGAAGAGGGAGAAACCGGACTTCAGGATATTCCTGATTGATAAACTGTGCCGTACCGTCTTCTGATCCATTATCCACTATAATTAATTCAGCCTGTGCCGGATCTCTCAGTGTCTCTTTCAATGAGGCAAGACATGGTTTTAAAAAGCTGAGTGAATTATAGGAGATGATGACAATAGAAAGTTTCATTTTATCCGAAAAGTTTAATCTTCAGTGCTTTTACTGCATATAAAAACTCATTGAGACTAGAAAACCGTTTCATTTGTGTAAAGATGAAATAAGGAGACATAAAATAGCTCAGGTTACTACGGTATAGGATTTTTTCCATTTCCCGGGAGCTTAGGTGCGGATAGTTCAGGATCGATTCCCGTTGTACATCCGTAGGAACATATTCTCCTCCTTCAATCCAGTTGTTTTCCTTCGCCATGGTATAGAATTCGGTGCCGGGGAAAGGGGAAACAATATTGAACATAATCTGGTCGACTTTCAATTTCTTTGCTTTCTTTAATGTATTCCGCAGGGTTTCTTTTGTTTCCAGCGGAGAAGTCCCGATCAGTATATTCAGCTTTACCGGTACCTTGTATTTCTTAAGGTATCCGATCGCTTCATATATCTGCTTGCTGGTTACCCCTTTTTTTATGTATTTCAGGATTTCATCGTCAAACGATTCAACTCCCAGATCCACATAGAGGCAACCCGATTCTCCCAATATTTGTGCGATGGTATCTGTTATGGCATCTACCCGTGCCTGGCAACCCCATTTGAACCCATATTTCTTAATGACATTGCATAATTCTACCGTTCGCTTTTCTGTCCAGATAAAGTTGTCATCCATAAAGCCAATGGCTTTAAATCCTTGCTCATGGAGAAGTTTTAGTTCTTTATCAATGCTTTCAATAGAACGATAGGAGATAGGAGGCTTTTTCCCTGTTTCGTTTTTATATTCGATCTCACGGGCAAAAGTAAGAGAACTTGGTACACAGTAAATACATTTAAACGGGCAGTTCCGGGAAGTCACTACGGTTGTATAAGGAGTCAGCTTCAGCTTCGGATTATGGTATTTCTGCTGGCTGATATGATGCCGGGCTGGAAAGGGTAAACTATCAAGCTCTTTCATCAACTTCCTGGGCTTATTGTGGATTACTTTTCCGTCTTTAAGGTAAGAAATTCCTTCCACAGTACTCCAGTCGCTATTATCTTTTATTCTATCCGTCCATTCTTTTACTGTTTCTTCCGGTTCCCCTCTTGCGATGACCACTTTTTCATCCGGCAGCGCCTTTGTTGTATAATAGGTGCTTCCGGGTCCCATAAACACCACATAGGCATCGGGTTTATATTCCCGGAGTATTTTCAGTGCCTGCAGGTCGTTTTCAAGAGATAAATTGACTGTCCATATATAATAAATATCAGTTTGGTCCTGCTTGAGGAAAGTTTGCAACTCTTCTTCTCCGGCCTGCTTATATACAAAATCCTGGTAAGAAACAGTGTATCCGGCAGCTTCTAATACTGCGACAACAGTTAATTCATAGATATTAGGAGCGGCATATACTACCCTTGTACATCCGGCGGTACGTTCTGCCGGTTTTTGTCCGTCTAATACAGGAGGAACCAGAAAAGTTAATTTCATGTGAGTTTGTTAGTCTAAATTATAATGTAATGATAACGGGTAAAATAAATAAATAGTATCCGTTTAAGGTAAACTGCTACAAAGATACGACTTTAAACCGGAATTTGATGTGTATGCCAATGTGCCAATGTGCTAATTTGTCAATGTGCCAATAAGATAATGTGGGAATATCATACTTTGTGTATGGTTATCTCATTAACATGCCACGTAGTGGCGTCATGTCATTAGCCGTGCTGCCTCAGCCCACGGCCCTGAAGCTAGCAACATTAGCTAATATGCCAATATGATAATATGCTAATGTGCCAATAAGATAATGTGGGAATATTATACTCTGTATATGGTTATCTCATTAACAAGCCACGTAGTGGCGTCATGTCATTAGCCGTGTTGCCTCAGCCCACGGCCCTGAAGCTGGCAACATTAGCTAATATGCCAATGTGCTAATATGCCAATGTGCTAATAAGATAATGTGGGAATATCATACTCTGTGTATGGTTATCTCATTAACAAGCCACGCAGTGGCGTCATATCATTAGCCGTGCTGCCTCAGCCCACGTCGTTGAATTGATACCATGGGATATAGTGTACAGGATATATAATTACCTTCCCGATTGGTAGGGTTGCAAAGAGAAAAAAAGAAAGGGGAGTTTAAAGCTTAACTTGTTTTACTCAGCAGGTCAATGCTTTCTTTCAGAAAGAGTAACACGTGAAAAAAAGAATTTGTAAATAAAAATAAAGAGCGACTATAAAGCCGCTCTTACTACCGAATTTATCCGTTTTTATCGTATTCCGAATACCGGATGCATAGGGCCACTATCAGTAAGGTCACTATCTGGACCAGAATCACACCTATTAAAATATCCATTGTTTTATTACCCTTTTTTTAACCTGTTATTAATTTATATACCTATATTCAAACTATTATAGCAGCCTGAATTTAAATGAAATATGAAAATCTTCCTTTTCCGGATCGGAAAGGAAATCATAATGAAAATACTGGAGAAATTTCTACTTGTTTATATATGTTTGGTAACGTTTGTTTTCCGGAAATTATCCAAGAAAGGCAACGTACATTGAGAACAAATGTATTAATTTATAGATAAACTACTCTTTAAAAACCTTATACAAAGATAAACTTTTTATATACAGAGGAAAAGGGTATTAACTCTTTTTCCGAAAAGTTTTATTTCCTTTGATTTAGTATTTCTGAAATGAGTTTCTCTTTCATTTGCTTTATTGGTTGCGACCAGCCTGTATGCTTCTGTAATTTCCTATATATCCGTGCCTTTCAGGGTGAATCTTAGAATATTCAATGTAAATCTATTTTAATTTAATTATCATTCTCACTGAAAGTTTCGAACTAATAGGCAAAGATTTATTCGGAAAGAGAATGTATTTATTCATAGAATGCTAATTAAAAACTAAATTATCCTTTGAAGAAGAAAATCCATTTTAACGCAACATTGATTAAAGAAACGAACTTCTTTTATTATTCCTTCTCTTGTTACCTCTTACCTTTCCTTTTTCTTTTTTTGTAAAATCCGGTTCTTTTAATAAAGGAACGATAGAAAAAATCAAGAAAATAAATTATAGAAAAAGTAGGAACAATTAACATTATTTTATAAAAACTTAATATATTTGCGGTTTCTTAAAGCTTTATAATGTAAAAAAATGTGCATTCTGGGGTTGGTAAAAGAAAACGAACCAGGGAAGTGTTTGAAGTATATGGGAATAGAGTTACCCGTTTGATGGGTAAGCTGTTTTTGGAACAGGATAAAAAATGATTGGGAACTATCATTTTTACAGATTGGAAGAAGGTGATAACCGGGGAATTCTAACGTAATAGTATGCATAAAAGATCGTTGAATTCAGAGGTATTTCTGTATATTATTTACAACAATTAAAAATAAAAAAATATGAAAAAATTATTATTCTGTGTCTTGTCTATGGTGTTATTCTCTTTTTCATCCTGTAATGATGAAGGGGATAACACGTTTGTGTCCGAAGAGTTATATCCGGTTGTATTAAATGTAACCAATGGGAAAGTTGCTGATTTTTCCATTTTAAGAATTGCCCAACCGGAAGATAATGCGGAAATTAGGCAATATTTTGTATATGTATATGATTCATCCGGTACGTTAGTTCAAAGAGTGGGAAAAATAATTGATGATGAAAATGATACTACCATTGACCTTATGTTGACAAAAGGAGATTATACAGCAATCCTTCTGGCTTTTAATGAGGAACTGATGCGGGATAGTCATACCGATCATATCGCACAACTCTGGCTGGAAGAATTGGAGAAAGCTGTTTTTTATTCTTACAGGATGAATCCTATCGGGCATTATTATGGAGGAACGGTACACCCATCCATCTGGAATAATCACTATTACAATGATTATTTCTACCGGAAGATTCCTTTTACTGTAGATTCGGAAGGAGAAACAACTGTTGATCTGGAGGCAACCCGTATTACCGGAAGATTAGAACTTTATATGCAGGATATAGCTCCTTTCGTGGAGGAGGATGAAATAATGGATAATGTGGTATATATACAATTGGAATTGGAAGGATTTCCTTTTGGTGTGAAATTTTCTGACAATTCTTCTTTCCTTACTTCCGAAGCGGATAACCAAACTGTGCTTCTCTCCAGAAAACAATGGGCGGAATTTGCAGAGCGGCCTTTAGTAATTAACTGCCGGGCTACCGATTCCCCGAAAATAACCGTTACCCTTGAAGGATCGGATGCTGTGAAAGTAATTGAGGGATTTGAAATATACGAAAATACCATTACCCGTCTGACCGGAAACCTTAATCTGGAAAGTGTAAATACAGATGCTAATCTGAGCCTTTCAATTTCTACGGATTGGGATAATGTGATAACCGGGGATTTATAAACAGGTTACCTTATAACCTTCATTCTTTGTGAAGCAATCCGGGGATTATAAGGATAAGAAGTATTTAGGAGAGTGATAAGTTCTATTTATCACTCTCTTTCTTTTAGTTATAATCGGAAAAGATATATTAAGTTTGTCTTCATAACATGAAGAAGAGATAAAAATGAATCCGGAATGTATTCTTAATAGGAACTTATATATGTTATTTCCTTCTGTATCCTTTCTTTTTTATTTTTTACCTCTTGCGAGAAGCTAGGAATCGTATGCGTTTGAATAGATCTTTTCAATTTAAAATTAAAACGCCTCACCCACACTGAAAACAAAGCCCCCGGTTTGTTTACCGAATCCGTAATCTATCCGGGCATTTACATTACGCTTGAATTCGATCCTCAGGCCAATACCATAATTGGGTAGTATCTGTGACCATTCGAACTTCTTTATTTGCGGAAATACAGTACCGCCTCCGGCCCATGTAGTAAAACCTAAACGGCTGATAATCCGCTGGCGTAATTCAATTTGTCCCGAAACAATATTGTTATCAATATAACGCCCTCCGTAGTACCCACGCATACGGGATCCCCCTGTTCCTAATTGTTCACGCAGTGTCCAGGGTGAGCGGCTGCTGTTAAACTGTGCGTATACATCCGTTGCGATAATTCCGCTTTTCCAGGGTCGAAAGTAAAAATCAGCCAGTAAGGTTGTCCGAAAAAGCGTTTTATTGTAATTTCCGAGTACCTGTGGAAATAATACTTCTCTGATCATCACATGCATTCCTCTTGTTGGATTCGGAATAAAGTCACGGGTATCATATTGCAGGGAAACTCCCATTCCTGTAAAAGCATATTTTCTTTTTTCTCCTTCCAGGTAAGAGATATCATCTATTTTCGTAACATTGGTATAGGCAAAGTCAAGTGCTCCACCTGCATACAGGGCATCTATTAATCTGTATACATAATTTGTATTAATAAACATTTCCCGGCGGGTATATTCGATCACCGGATTCACCGCACATGCCTCATAACTAATCCCCCAGAAGTCCAAAGGCTTTGTTGTAAATTTCGCCACATAGGAAAGACGGGCACGGTTGCCTTTAAAATAATGGTTTCCCTTAAGTGCTATGGCATAAAAGCCGGTCAGGGAAGCGTTCAGGGAGATCGATACATCCGAAGGAGGCATAATAGAATCTGTACGGTCTACACGGTAGAGGCCTGATGCCAATGCGCCTATTCCAAAGCTGGCCTCACGGGTATAGGAAGGAGAGGCTAAAAAACTGATGTCGAATTTTTTTTCAAAGGTACGATCTACATTTCCCTGGAATATGGCTTTTAAAAAAGACTCTTTTGTTTTGTTGTCTCCGGAAAGAATAAAAACGAAATTGTTGACTACTTCGGCTTCCGGAGCTGGCACAGGCAGATTGTCCGGGGACTGTGCATTGATTCCGGCTGACAGAAGTAAAAATGTAAAAAATAAAAGAAAAATATGGTACAGGATGTTGTTATTTACCTTACGCATTTTATAGATTCTTTATTAAAGTAGTATTTACAATAGACCGTCAGTTACCGAAACGATAGCCTATTCCAATGCTTAATGTTGCCGGATGTAATTTTATAGTATTTGTATTGTCGTCAAGTACATTTGTGATACTTATTTTATAACTTCCGTTTATCTGTAATCCAAAAGGAAATTCATATCCTATCAGGAATCCGAATCCGGAATTAGTATCATGCATAGCAGATATATCTTTTTCTTCATCCTTACTATACAAGTTTATTGTTTCTCCTTCTCTTTTCAGTTTTGCACTGAACCCGAACTCAGAATATGGTCCGAGACCTATGTACATCATATAATCATTTTTTATGTCTATCTTATACACTACATATACCGGGATCTCCATCCCCCAGTAATGATAATCACCTTTCAGGTTTCCCCTGCTTAATTCGGAGGTCTTATAATGCCACAATAATTCTCCCTGAATAGCAAATTGTCCGGTAATATCCAGTTGTACCATTCCTCCGATAGTGGCACCTGTTCTCATTCTGCTTTTTCCCTGTGGCATGCCGGAGATAATAAAATGAGACAGGTTTTCTTCCGCTTTTACTCCCCAGCTTACTTTCAGTTTGTCTTCATCCCCGGTCTCCTGTTCCTGCGCTTTTAAGGACGGGAGGCAGAGGATAGCCAGTATGAATGCAGATAAAATACTTTTCATGACGATTGATTTTGTGGTTAAAAGTAGTAATAAGCTTACTTCCTGTATGGGTAAGCTGTTGTTTTTTGTTTTAATTAACGTTTTACGGTGAATTTTATTTCTTTCTTGCCGTGGGCTGAGGCACCACGGCTAGTAATATATCGCCCCTCCGGGGCTTGAGTGAGGATATGTCGCTGATAAGAAATCTCTTATCTTCTTACCCCTCTTAGTTCTTCCCTGTGTTTCTGTCTCCATTCAATCATGGATTCAAAAACCGGTACCAGAGAGGTGCAATATTCCGTTTCTTTATATTCTACAATAACCGGAGTCGTTGGATGAACCGTGCGCGTAATCAGCTTATTCAGTTCCATTGCCTTTAGTTCTTTTGATAACATACGGGTGGTAAGACCGGGAATACTTCTCTCAATTTCACGAAACCGTATATTGCCCATACAGATCGAGTAAAGGATCTGAATCCTCCATTTTCCTCCTATCACATGTAAGGTATCCTGCAATGCTTGAAAATCAGGCTTATTACAAAGATTACATTCATCATCCGAAATTTGATTGTCTTTCATTTTCTGGTATACTCTGTTATACTGGTTACAAAAGTATACCAAATATTCCATACATTTGCGTCCGTAAAAAGGAAAAAAATAAGAAGGATGTTTATCCGTCATTATATATATGAAGAATACAATAAATAAAAAACGATACAGGCGTATGTGGGTATTTTTTTCCGTAATTTTGCTTCTGACTATTTTTATTGTCAGCTTTCTCAATCAGCCTTCTTTCGGTAGGTTACCAAGTGGAGAACGTTTGGAAAGAATAAAAAATTCCCCGAATTACCGGGACGGTAAATTTCAAAATGTTCATGAGACACCTCAGATTACTTCCGATAAAAGTTTTTTTCAGGAGATAATAGGTTTTCTTTTTAATAATGTAGAACGTTTGCGTCCGGAGACTGCTTTGCCTGTTGTAAAAACCGACCTACATCGCCTTCACCGGAAGGAAGATATATTGGTATGGTTAGGGCATGGCTCTTATTTCCTGCAGACAGATGGAATACGGGTCCTTGTGGATCCGGTATTTTATGCTGCTTCTCCGGTATCTTTCTACAATAAGGCATTTAAAGGAACTAATCTATGGAAGCCAGAGGATATTCCGGATATTGATTTCCTTTTTATTTCTCATGATCATTGGGACCATCTGGATTATAAGACCGTAAAGGAACTGAAAAGCAAAGTTGGAAAAGTCATTTGTCCGCTCGGTGTAGGAGAACATTTTGAATACTGGGGATATAATAAAAATCAGGTGATAGAAATGGATTGGTATGATGAAGCAACGTTTGATAATGGTTTTACTGTTTTCTGTCTCCCTGCCCGTCATTTCTCCGGAAGAGGATTGAAACCGAACCAGTCCCTATGGGCTTCCTTTATGCTGGAAACTCCTTCTCAGCGGATTTTTATCGGTGGTGATGGAGGATACGATACTCATTTTGCAGAAATAGGTAAGCGATTTTACCCGATTGACCTGGCTATTCTTGAAAACGGGCAGTATGATACTTCCTGGAAATATATTCATTTGTTGCCGGAAGATCTGGTAAAGGCAATTAAGGATCTGAACCCGGAAAAAGTACTGACCGTGCATAATTCCAAATATGCATTAGGAAAACATGCATGGGATGAACCGTTAGAAAAGATTGCCGATGCTGCACAAAAAGAATCTCTGCCCCTGCTTACTCCTAAAATCGGGGAAATCGTAAATCTTAAAGATAGCACGCAGATGTTCGAAAAATGGTGGAGAAATGAGGGCTAATAGAAATTACAAAGAAAAATCCCTATCAAGCCCTCTAGGGGTAACATAACCTTAGTGCCGTGGCGCCTCAGCCCACGGCTTGTTTTAATTCCTCTATCTGTGGAGGAATAGGTGAAAGCGGAAAAGAACGTGGTTGCCGTTCCGGAGTATAATACGCTATTTCCCTTATTTTATGAACCATCAGTTTTTTCTCTCCGGCTATCCCTTTGATGACAGGCTGGTAATAAGTTTTTTCTCTATCCAGTTCTCCTTTTCATCATAGACATACTCATATTCAGCTATGCCTGACGGATTTCCGGTGTATTCAATGAACTGCTTAAAAATCAGGGAACCGTATTCGTCATATCTTTCTATTGTCTTTTTAGATTGGCTCTTTTCCCCATGATAATGATATTCCTGTTCGATTCTTTCTTTATAATCCGGAGGAATAAAGTATTCAATTTTATTTTCCAGTTCACCCTAGAGATACCATGTCTCAGAAGTGATATATCCTTTTTCATCATATGTAAGACATCTGTTGCGATTATTGTCTATATATCCAAGGGTTTCTATTGGTTTATAGATCCCATTTATACATTTGAATTTCCATTCCTGTAGCGGATCTTCCGAAGGTATAACACTTACATAAGGAAAAGAAGAAAGGATGATGATTGCCGGATCCGGTACTGTGTCGGTATCGTAGGAAATGTTTTTAATTCTGTATTTGCCTTCCTCCGACTGAATGGTATAAAAGGTATAAGCCCCGTATTCGAAGTTAGTTTCCTGGTTTATCCGGTACATAAAAGATCCCGTGAGAAGAGATTCTTCATTATATAATAACCGGGTATAATAATCTTGTGTAAACCCTTCCCCTTTTGACGAAGTCAAAAGGTACTTCCCTTCACAGAAGGGAAGAGTTGTCTGGTATTTTATCTTTTATATATTTCCAATGATAAGCCGCACACCACTCTCCCCTCGAAGAAGATACTATGTAAATAATCAAATTTGTTTTGCTAA
>JAJQEC010000093.1 GCA_021201815.1 Candidatus Azobacteroides sp.
AAATTTATAGTTTTTTAGCAAAACAAATTTGATTATTTACATAGTATCTTCTTCCTCAGTGATCGCATACAGAACCATGGATGTTTCCTCTGCCGGGAATAAAGTATACTGGTCCTTTTCTTTATGATAGGCATTTGATACTCCTTCGCGGAAAAGCAGGGAAATGGCGCTTTCACGGCTACTCAGATTATAAAGGGAAATATTTATATTTTCTCCGACAGTTGCTGACCGTAGTTTGCTTGTAGGAGTTGTCACAGACATTGCCGGTGTAATGGTCAGGTTTCCGAACGTTACCGGATCCGGTTGTTTTACCACAATGAAAGACTGCATGGGAGCCACGGTTGCATTTCCCGAAAGGGTACTTAAATGATCCATTTCGCTCAATAATTTTACCGCTTCGAAGAATCCTCCGGAACTATTGTCCGCCCAGATATAAAAGTCTGTACCTATCATGGATGCATTTGCCTGCTGGAATGCTCTAAGGTCCAGATGTGACATAAACGGATTACCAACCAGCGCTGTGGGAGCCAATACATCATCTACATAGGTTTCCATGGTAAAGGAGCCTGTCAGCGGATTGAAAGAAGGAAGACCTTCATAATTGAAACGGCTTCTTAATGAATCCGCATCTGCCTCGTGTTTACGGTCCAGGTCTACTACCCATACGTCCTTGGTGATCGGGTGTTCGGCAATTGACCCCGTTTTGTCATAGAGTTCATTATCATCATTCAGTCCGTAATAATAGTAATATTCATTCTCCGGCCGTGGGAAAGTGAAACGAGCCTTGTTATCCGCCGGAGGCATCAGGCCGGAAGGTCCGCCTGTACCCATGTGAGTTTCCAGGTCTGCCCATACCACAAGGCCTTTTCCCGTCTGCATCGGTTCTTCCAGAATATTAAATGGCATTGACCAGTAATAAGTCGCATGGTAGTATTTCTCATTCTGGGGATTTGCCATACGGTAATACATCCAGTACACGTCGGGAGTACGTCCCCAGATAAGGGAATTGGGATTGTAGTCATTTACGTAATAATCCCCGGTATACATGTACCGCAGTGGTGAGGCTATCATGTTCCATCTGTCCGGATCCAGAGTCATATTCACTTTTGCCGCATTGTAATCCAGCAGCCATGTTTTTGCCACTTCGGCTCCATGAAGAAACTCGATCGTATCACATCTGGCAGCATCTGTGTCCGTCAGGTCTTTTGTCAGTACAGGATAATAATCCGCTTGCTCGGGAATGGTTACATACGTACATTTTCCCGGTAGGCCGTTGCTCCAGTTATCGGTATCTTCCCAGTTACTGTTATACAACCCTGTCCACTCACTTTTCTTAGGTTCCACATATACATTTACATATAATTCCTGTGGTACACAATTGGTCGTTCCGTCCGGGTCCCTGTCCAGTACCAATTTTAATCTCTGCGACTGCTGAGAGCCATTTAGGCTTCCTGTCAACGGAAAAGTATACGTCGGTTGTGCATTTGTAGCATCAGAGAATTGTCCGCTTCCGGTAGTAGACCATGTGTAAGAATAATTCCCGAGTGCAGGATCTCCGATAACAAGGTCTGCACCCTGACATATCCGGTAATCCGTAGTTGCCAGTTCATAAAGAATCTCCTTCTTCACAAATGCACTGTCGCATAGGAAGCGGTTTACTCCGCTATAGCATGGCATGACGAGCATCAGGTTACAGGTTTCATCCGCAGAAAGTGTTTCAATAATGGTTTCCACCTCCACTTCATCTCCGGAAATGATATCCAGGGTAAAGAGGGGGCCGGATAAGAGTTGGGTATCTTCACTATCATAGATTCCATTCTTATTGGTATCCATATAGAGATAGAATGCAGCATCTTCCATATCATGCGCTCCATTATTAGCAATAGAGGTGTTAATCTTTAACCTGCCTGCGTTTGCGGTTTCGTCGTAATATTCTGTGAAAGTCACTTTCTCAGAAACAATTGACAAGTCATATTTTTCTATTGTAAAAGAATAGAAAGTAGAGAGGTTGGCATAGTCAATCATACAAGGCTCGGGATCTGCCGGATCACAGTACATTTCAATATTTACGACACTATTGATTTCTATCGTATATGTTTCACATGCCCATTCCTGTGGATTTATCAATCTTACGTCCAGTTCGAATTCGTATGTTGCCGGGCTGTTTTCCGTATCATTAAAACTTGCCCGGTATAGACCCCTGTTATATACAAAACTTGAGGTATTTCCTCCTCCGACTCTTTCGAAACGGTTTACTCCTCCCGGTACCAGTTCTATATTATCCGGTAATCTTAACGTGGCCTGTCCGTCTACATTGGATTTTATGGTCTGATAAACGAACTGACCCTTTAGTTTAAAGATACCGTCGTTTTCTTCCAGGTAACTGAACACAGGACCTTCCGTATTATCCTTTGTTTTTGTTACGGAGAATGATTCCAGCCGGGAAACAGGATTTTCATTTTCATCATACCCTGCAAGACGGATATTGGCGGTAGCAATATTTTTGGATTCTGTCAGGTCACACATACTGGTTCCGATGACATCCATATATATCGGCAGACCGAAAAGAAAGTCACACATTGGAGTGACAGCAAAATTTACCACCAGATTATCTCCTGCCTGATCTTTTGCTTCCAGGATGACGGATTCGGGAAGTTTAATAAGAATATATTTATCCTGACTGTCATCAATCTGCCAGGTACTATCAAAAGGATAGGTGGTTCCTTTATGTGTAAAAGAAATATTGACTGTCGGATCTTCCAGTACCAGCGCTTCCGCTAAATCCCGTGCGATCTTTACCTGCAATCCGGTTGTCGGACCCAAAAGGTTATTCTGGAATTTTACACTTAGTGGAATCGGATGACATAGTTCGAATTTTTCATCTGCATCCATTCCTGCACTTTCATCTACTGTTCCGGAAAAATCCATCAGGTGGAAAGTCCCGGACAGTGCCAGGGTCGGATAGTCCTGAGAGCAGTTTGTATAACCGAATTGGGAAAATCCGGTATAAGGATCATCGGGATAAGTAACAGTATTTACCCCGAATTTCGCAGTTAAATTTACAATATTGTTTACGGAACAGTCCGGTTGCCGTGCTTTGAGCACAAAGTCTGCGACACTTACGATTGTTGTACTGTATTCACATTCTATTTCACCTAATTTAATCCAGTAGGATCTGTATCCCGGACGACCGGTATACTCTTCAAAAGGAGCATCAATCTTTACTTCACTGCCTCCTGTTATCCTGTATAATTCAAAGTCTTCTATATCCCCGTCACTGACTTCCACAAAAAGATATGTATAAGGTATTTTATAGTCAGCCTCCGATGGATTACTACTGGTAGTACGCGCCCAGAGCGAATTGTTGGATAGTCTTAGCGGCCAGCTGAACACTCCGTCTGCGGTTGTATGATAAGAATTTGTCGTTGATGTTGATATACTCCATGCACTTGAAGAATTAAAAGGATAGCAAATGAAATTTCCACTGGATGTATTTGTCAGAGGAGATGCAGCAGTAGGAAAATGAGTAATATTCGGATTTGCAGTATAGTTATACCCTGCTGCGCTTTGGGTACAAATAGAAAGCATATCCGCAAATATATAGTAAGAATGCTTTCCTTTCTCTCCGGCAATTACATCGTCCTTGGCATTATAATACTCTCCGGTATAGGCATTCAGATCGTTGAAAACAATCGTCGTTCCATACATATTATAGCTGATGGAGTAATCATTTCCTTCATAAAATTCTCTACCTTCACTGTCATATATCCGTTCTATAATTACCGAACGACCATAACCAGCAGGAGAAGCACCGTTCCAGGTAAAAGAGTTGACAATTCCATTCGGCCTAAATTCATTCGGAAAAATTTCTTCTGTCAACCCGGAAATTCCGTTATTCATGTTCAGACTCATTAATACAACTGTTTTATACCCCTCCTGGGCATTATGCCAGAAAATAATATCCCTGGGAAGGCTCGAGGCTGTATTACCTGCCGGTCTCAGCCTGTAATCCCAGACGAAAAGGTTATCCGCATGTGCGTTACAATCCCATACGTACCTGTCTTCCCGGTAAATTCCTAATAACAACAGTTCTACCGCTGTCTTTGTTGCCGGTAAATACTCAGTAGCCTGAGCAAGGAAAAGGATTTTTAATTTTGTATCTTTTACCAGAGATACTCCTTCTGCCTGTAAATAAGGGATTATATCTACACGCAGGTGATGGGTACCATTTTCATAAAGTAGTTCCATATCATCCGCCGGGATCGGTATTTCGCTGCTCCATGCTTCGCCCGGTTTCTGATATTGCAGGATGGCGCCCTCTCCTTTATTGAAATACGGTTGGGAAGCTCCCTGTGTATTCATGTAAAATACATCGGCATACAATGGTTTGTTGTCATCCTCGTATACATCTTCGCCTACCACATTGGCATTGATCTCAAATTCTACATTATCATAAGGTCCTACTACATTTAGGTCGACGCCTGCGTCCCGGGCTTCCTGCAGGGAAGAAAACGTATCGAAGTTCTTACTTTTAAATCCCAGCGTACTTCTTTCGGCCCTGTAAGTAGTAGCGGTAATATAATCACATATTCCCGGAACACGGATGATATAGTTTAAAGACATGGTGTTGCAACTATATCTGTAAGATTCATTTCCCCAATTAAAAATATGGCTGATTGCTACCTGTTTATCCGATGAATCCGTAGAAGATGCAGCTTCTATGGTAAAGGTATAACTAATGTCTGATGTCATAGTAGACGGATCTCTGTTGTAAAAAATCAGGGTGTTGGTTGCCGGATCATAACTAATATCTGCCGGCGCTACTTCTATATCATTGATTTTTACGCCGTTTTCAGCAATATATTTTATATTTCCCGGTAATACAAGTTCTACCTGGTGGCTTACCTGACTTCCGTCTTTTAACCTGCTTCCATTCGGAGAAGATGTGGCTATCGGAGATTCCCTGATGGTTAATGGGGATTGTGTCCCTGTTTCCGTTGCGGGATTATAAACTAGATTCGGATTACTTAAATATCCTACCCAACCTGAAAAACCGAGGTTTTCTCCACTAATGGGGCTATAAGTACTTGAATTGAGGGTACAATTGCCATGGGTATAATAGCTATATCGGTATATGGTGCTATTCGTAAAATAATTCCCTGTGGGATTGCAAATCCCTGCATACGTAAAATCCGCATTCCATTCCACTGTAACATATATATACTCGGTAGCGCCGGTAGGAGCCAGATCATTGCATATTCCATCTTCATCTGCAGCGTACAGTCCCTTGTAAGGTGTGGTAGAAGTATAATTTATTCTTAGTTCATAATTGTTGATACTCACATAGGAATAACTTATCGGTGGAGCAGTTGTATCCTTGTTCCCGGAAATATCTGAAAAATAAACATCTTTTGCTTTTATATGATAGGCATTAGAAGAGGCGGTATAAAAAGTGTGATACAGGTTTTTAGCTGTCACCGGATTCGGATTGACCAACCTGAAAATAAATTTACCATTTATATCCGGACCCTGCGGCATGGTGTAACTTGACTGGCTTACAATACTACTACTGAATGGATTGGCATAATTCACATACGCTTCTCCTCTGTTTATTTTTGATTGGGAACAGCGATGCTCAGGAGTATAAATTAGCTTTGTTTCCAGGGTAGGAGTGCCTGTATAACAGTAATCATACCATATTTTTTCCCTCACCCGTAATGTTTCCGTATTTGTGAGGATGGTATCTCCGTTTCCTGTTTTTTTGAAATCGTCGGAGGTAAATGTATAACTATAACTCAACTGATCTTCGGCAATGGTTGCATTTACTTCTTCCCAACCACTGTTGGTCAGCATTTCTACTGCAAGAATGCGCACATAAGTAGGATAGGAGTCTGAGTAGTAACCGGGTTCGGATTTCATATGCATGGTCAGGTCTCCCCCCATTAGGTATGCATCTTCTTCATTCTGCTGTACCTGCCACTCCCGGTAGGCTTCCATGGTAGCCCGTACAGCAGTATCTGCCGGTGCTGTGAAAATAAATACCGGATATTTGATATTGGAAATTCCGGGAGAATATCCTGTCGCTTGCAATGCATCCGAGTTATTGTAAAATTCATATTTCACCTGGCTATCTGTTACAATATCACAACCGGGTTTCATAAATACGGATATTTCCGTATCCTGCGTAAGTCCGGAAAAGGATATTTTCGTAGTTGTTTTATCTGCCGAAATATCTCCCGACGGATTGCTTCCGGTAATGGTCCAGTCAGCAGGTGCATATACCATTAAATAGGATTCCGGATTATTTCCGGGAGAAAGCAGTACCGTAAATTCCAGCGCCTCTCCGGAGGGAATAATCGGAGACGGATTGGTACGGGCACTAATATACTGTCCATGCATCTGGGAAGTAAAAGCCAGGAGAAAACTGCTTATCCACAGAAGCCTTAAATAAATAATACTCTTTTTCATTTCTTATAGATGTAATTTTAAAACCATAAATCAATACTGAATTGTTTCTTTTTGAAGCTTATCCTTTTTTTGACAGGATTTTCCCTGGTAAGCAATATAGATAAATGGGAGAAAGAGAAAAAATAGCATGTGATCCTCCAAAGGAGCTTCTCCTACTTTTCCTCCGGGATTGTAGTTATTTCCGTCGTCCGGAAAGGTGGGCGGTGCATTTAAAATTCCATCTTCATCTTTTACGGTCGGGGCTCCGCTTTCATCCCGGAAAAAAGATTGGTTTTTAAAGATATCATCTGTCCTGCCGGAACCTGCTGCTGAATGCTGCGGAGTCTTACCCGAAAAGAAAGATGAAGAATAACTTGCCGAAAGAGCAAGGGGGATAAGCCCCAATAATAAAAAAACAGAAAAATACTGAACTACCTTACACTTCGTCATACTTTTTGTTTTTAGTGAATAATATTTATCATTGAAAATCTGTATCCGGGCAATCCGTTTCTATCAGGTTTGTGGGAATTAAACTTCCCGCAGACCTGAAAAGAAACAGTTCAATCAGACATTTATAAAAAGATATGTGGTAATTATTTTTTTCTTATTTTCTTTGTGATATTTCCTTCTCTTGTAGAGACTTTTACCAGATAGATACCCGGTTGCCAGTTTTCAGTGTTTATAATCGTTTTATCCTTACCTTCTGTTGTACTGAAAATCTGTGTTCCTGAAATATGGTATATAGAGACAAAAGCTTCTATGTCTTTTTCTACAATAAGCATTCCTTCCGTGAAATAAATGGCTACTCCGACTTCTTTTTTATTTATTCCTACAGTCGGATCTTTGTAAAGAGTTGTCTGGTATTTGAGAATAAGATTATTATATTCTCCGTTTGAGTTTCCGCTGGAGCCGTACATGCCCGGTTCCTGTTCGTATAACTTATTCACTTGGAAAAGGTTGTGGCTCATTTCACATACTACTGTTTTTCCGTTCAGGGAAGAGTTTGTAAACGTAAAATATCCGTTTCCATCCGTAGTATAATCCGTATTTTCTATCAATTCATTTTCCTCTTCGTCTTTCCATACATATTTTGTCGGACCGAAATCATACACATCGTTAGTCCACATAATTCCGGTGACATCATCAAAAAAGTAATCCGTATGCAGGTCAATGATTTCTCCCGTATAATTTCCTTTAGTATTTACAGAATCCTGCTGATTGGCTGCGAAATAATAATTCCCGGCAGTTATTTCATGCTCTACGATTATCTTTGGCATGCGATTGAATGTAAGTTTATTTCCGTAGCAATTCAGGTAAGGCACATTTTCTGAGCTATACGAAAGGTAATTTCCTTTTTCTATATCGGTAAGAATCAGTTCTTCCAATATGGAAGTAGCACCTGTCGGACTCATCACATCTACATGGTATAGGTTGGTCGCATTCAGGATAATAGAGGGTATGCGATTGTTATCGGACATTCGGAATTCGAATTTTTTCAGTTCACTGCATGCGCTCAGATCCAGTTTTCCGGCAAACCCGCCAATACCGCCGCCGCCTCCCCAGTTTATTTCGGTAATTCTACCGTTGGTAAAAGTGACTCCTTCCAGTAAGCTTACCAGCTTTGTCACATCGTCCAGATCTTCTTCCGAAACAAATTTGCTTTTGGCCATGGTGTGGAAATTACGTGTAAAACCATTGTCCTGATTGCTGGGAAGTTCTAAGTTACAGGGTTGTAGCAGGAATTCTTTCAGTTGGGAGAGTTCCTGTTCATTATAAGGTTGTACCTGTCCTTTAATTTGTATAATTGCAGGGAAACATAACAGAAAGATAAAAAAAAACTTTTTTCTATTCAAATAATTCATTCTCATATATATTAATTAAAATTTTAGTATTCTCCGACAGGTAAAAAAAATAGGATACTGCCGGGAATCTTTTACAAAAAGATTTCCGGACAATATCCTGTTAAAATAAATCAAAGGGTATCCAACCGCCTTTGAAGTTCGGGAAAATGAAAGAGTGACTTCCCGTCGCGCTATCACCCGGGTAAGGTATATATTTGTTGTATGAAAATTAAAAGGTAAAAAGGAAAAGAAGGTCAGTCCGGAAAAGGAAATCCGGAAGATCCAAACGATAAAGAATAATAGGAAATTCTTTAGATAAGAAAAATAAGTCAGGCGTTTTTGCGCAATTAGAGAAAAAATGTTATCATGCGCGCGAGATAAGAAATCATTTAATAAGTGTAGTCTCTCTCTCTCTCTAACATAATCCGGCTAACTACCAAATTATCAGCAGATAAAAATAGATTAGAATCCTTATTTTTTAAAGGAAAAAACATATATTACACCCCTTATTTATAAAAGCACACTCATGTTCAGATGAAGGGGCAAAATTAGTTAAATTAAAATAAATAAAACAAGTTTTTTGGTTTAATTTTTTAATTAAATTTTAATAATAAGGATCAAGTATTTGAATACAAAAGGATTACTTTTAAAAATGAAAATCGGGAATTAGGAAGATAAAAAACATAAGTTATCTTATTCCTTTGTTTTCCGGGTTAGTGAGTTGTGCGGATGACAATTTTTGTTTATTCATCTTTTTATAACTGTAGGTTAATCTTACTTTTTCCATTGATAGAAAAGTTCCGGTATCTTATTTTATTAATTCTCCCAAATTATAAGAAGTCCACCCCTTTTTAAAGAAGGCAGGCAGCTAATTTGTCTTGTGTTCAGGAAGTTGTGATTTTCCATGTCCTATATTTATAGGATGAGTAAGAGAATACTTTATATACCATAAACCCGCAGGGTTAAATATTCATAACCCCCGATGAAGCGCATCGACCGGAGAAAGGGGGCCCTCATCGTCCCTCAACCCCGAAGCGGGTTGAACTATAAAAACCGTTCATCTGCTACCCTATCTTCCCGACATCTCTCCAGACTTATAATCCGGTGCAGAATCCTTCTTCTCCTTAAGGCTGGCATTCAACCCGCTCCGGGGTTGGGCTATTTTGGGTGGAGCTCCTTCTCCCCCGGTCGCTGCACTTCACCGGGGGTTATTTAAGTTAATCCCTTTCGGGATTTTCCTTCAGAGCTTCTTGAAAGATAAGATAAAGTGAAAGCCCTGGCCCAGGGAAGGAAATATTCTGGAAAGAATACAGGAGAGAGCAGTTTAAGGAAGTTATATAAATTTAGTTCGGAATACTCTTCCGATTGAACGGAAAAAAGAAGGAAATAACCCAAAAGAATTACCTTAAGAATAAGAATTACTACCGGATTTTAAAATCCATACCCAGCTAAAATCCTTACCTGCAAACCCGCAGGGTTAAATATCCATAACTCCCGGTGAAGCGCAGCGACCGGAGGAAGGAAAAGCACTCCTCTTCCCTCAACTCCGAAGCGGGTTGAACTATAAAAACCGTTCATCTATTTCCACTCCCATCTCCACTAGAAGGCGGGTTCTCTCTTCCTAAAAGGTTTCCCTTTTATGATGTTCCTCCTGATTTTTCACATATTTAATAAGAACATCTTTTTCTTTATAGGAATATGTTAACGCACAATATCCTTCTGACCACCCTTCAAAAAAAGGAAAAAGTCCTGATTGTTTCATCCGGAGGGAAGAGGCTACTTTGATGTCTTTTACATAAGTTGCCAGGGCAATCTAGGGAGGCAGATCACAAACCAGATGAATATGATCTGGCATACCATTTATCCAATGAAGAGTTCCTTTTTTATTTTTAATGATACCCCATTATATATTTGTATAGTTGTGGGGAATGTTCCTGTGTAATGGCACAAAGGTTGCTTTTAGTGCGGATTACGATGTGATATAGAATTTGGGTGTAAGACATGGGACTGTTGTTTGATACGGCACTAAAAATAACAAGTAGGGGTGGAATTTGTCTAGAATCTGCAGTTCCTAAAATTCAATCCGCTCCGGGATTGAATGATCCGGTGGAATTTTCTCTCTTCTAGTCTCTTCGCTTCACATAGGTTATTTACATTTATACGGGTTTGCTAAATAAGGCTGTTTTATTTTTTATTCTGAATGTACCATTGATACTAAGGGTTGGCAATTCCCTGAGTATAAGCTAACTTGATAACCTTGGCTTGAAAATGAAGAATTTCTTTCCCTAAAGTGAAAAGGGTGAGGCTTGGTGCTAACCATCATCTTCTATGATCCGGGAAGGGGATAGAGTTTGATAAAAAGCAGCAAGAACATCCTAAGAAAAAAGAATAAAGTTTCCCAATAAAAACCCGCTAGTTTATTTTATGTAAAAATAATGCAGCTAAAATTTGCATTTTGCTATATTATGTTGTATATTCGTATTGATAAACAAAAAATATGACATGGAATCTTTATTTTTTAAACATATATTCTCCGTTTTTCTTCGCATGCTGGCAGAAGGAAAAAGGGTGCATGTATACGATTCGTGCCAATTAAACGTTTGTTTATTCATTCCATATATAAGAAAAGGGCAGCAGGAGGTTACTTCTGTCTCTATTCCTTTCTCTTTTCTTTCTGCCACCTTCAGATACAGGGGCAAAGCATCCGGGTATCCACTTGCTTCTTTTTTCCGTAGCCGGATACATGATAGGATGCTGTATCTTTTTGCCTTACCACCTGCTATCCCCTGGCTTTTCAAAGAAAATAAGCATAGGATAACCTAAAACCTTCCCTTCCTTTCAGCAGGGTTAACGCGGTAAAATTCCGGGATTCATAGGTTCCATTCCTCCGGGAACAAAAATAATCAGGCTAACCCATAAGTTATTAAATCCTTATCGGAACCCTCGCCGTAATATGTATTACACCTCTGGCGAAATACGTATTTCACAGGTGAAGAAATACGTACTTCTAAGACACCGTGATACGTATGACAGAAAGGGTCTGAAAAGGAAACGATTTCTCTTTTTATTACTCAATATTCTGCTCTGTTTTGTTCCCACTTTGTTAAATAAGAATAAAAAGTTGGCTTTTTCCACTGGTGACAGGCATCTATATAAGCAAAAAAGAGCAAGAAAATAACCAATAAATTCATGGGGTCTTTCTTTTCTTTTATAAAAACGGAAAATTTTCATTTTAAAAAGGTCTTTTTTTGTGCAAAACCGGGAAAATAGGAGCAAAATACGCTGTTGTTATTAAATTAAATTTTAATGATAGGTTGTTTTTGTAAATGAATATTTAAATTCAGGATGCTATGAAAGGGAGCAAAAAAGTAAGAATATCCGTATTAAAATATGAAATTTACCTGTAAAAATTTTATATTTCCTTTGTTGTCTTATTTACATAATTATACGAAGATGAATCCTGTTTCATTCATCTCCGTATAACTGTTTTTTTGTTATTTTATTTTCTGTTTGTTTATAAAACTTCTGGTATTTAGGGTTTTATAAATAGCTTCTTTGTAATTATTTTCTTTGCCGTCTTCATTCTTACAATAAGAATCTGTTCCCGGCAATCTTTTAAGGCGAAAGATAAAATTTCCTCATTTATTCTGTTTACATATTCCAGTGGCTGTCCCTGGAGGTTATATATCCGGACTTCCTTGAAAGGATCTCCTTCACTGTACATATTTATCCGGCATTTATCGGAATAAATATAAAAATCTTTTTCCTCGTTTATTTCATCCACTGACAGGACTTTCGGCAAAAGCCGCAAATAAAACCTTCCTTCTTCAATGTTACCAATAAAGTTCGTAAACGTGTATTCCGGATAACGTCTCATGTTCTGCAATGTTCCTTTTTCCCTGTCTTCCAGATAAGGGGAAACCTCCCCGGCCCATCCTTCCAAGCCTGTGAATTTCAATGTAAGCAAATTCCCCTTTTTGCTGGTACGTATTGCCAGAGGAATGGGTTGATTGGTATCTCCTATGGTATGAATACTTACGGCTCTTTTTTCTCCGTCTTCTTTCGCTAAGGCATACAGCACCATGGATGTTTTTTCCGAAGGAAACAAGGTATACTGGTCTTTTTCTTTGTGATATGTGTTTGACATACCTTCACGGAAAAGTATGGTAACAGCACTTTCCCGGCTTCCTAAGTTGTAAAGGGCAATGTGTAAGTTTTCTCCTGCAGGTTTACTTCTTAACTTACTTTCTGGTGTAGTAACGGACATGGCCGGTGTAATGGCCAGGCTTCCGAAAGTTACCGGGTCCGGTTGTTTCACTACCACGAAAGACTGCATGGGAGGTACGGTAGCATGTCCGGCGAGTGTGCTTAAATGATCCATTCCATCTAACAATTTAACGGCTTCAAAGAAACCGCCGGAATTATTATTTGACCAGATATAAAAATCACTGGTAATCATGGACGCATTTGCCTGCTGAAACGTGTAAAGATCCAAATGGGACATAAACGGATTTCCTACCAGTGCGGTAGGCGCCAGCACATCATTTACATAGGTTTCTATTTTGAAATTACCGGTGGAGGAATGATAAGAAGATAATCCTTCATACGTGAAGCGGCTTCTGATGGAATCACTGTCGGAAACATGCTTCCGGTCCAGATCTACCTGCCAGATCTTTCCTGTATGCGGATGCCGGGCAATCTCACCTGTTTGCGGAGTGATATTATTATTTTCGTCCGGTCCGTAATAGTAATAATAATCATTTTCTTTCCGTGGAAAAGTAAACCGTGCTTTATTATCTTCCGGCGGCATCAGTCCGGACGGACTCTCTGTACCCATGTGGGTTTCCAGATCGGGCCACACCACAAGCCCCTTTCCTGTCTGCATCGGTTCTTCCAGGATATTAAAAGGCATAGACCAATAATAGTCTGCATTATAATATTGTTCATTTTCCGGGTTTGCCATCCGGTAATACATCCAGTATACATCGGGAGTGCGCCCCCATTTCTCTGCATTCGGATTATATCCGTTTACATAATAATCTCCGGTGTGCATATAGCGTAACGGAGATGAAATCATGGTCCACCGTTCAGGATCGAGTGTCAGGTTAATTTTTGCCGCATTATAATCCAACAGGTACGTTTTAGCGACTTCCCCACCATGTCGGAATTCGATGGTATCACATCTTGCCGCGTTTTCATGAGTCAGGTCGTACGTCAGGACAGGATAATTATCCACTTGTTCCGGGATGGTCACATACGTACATTTTCCCGGAACCCCATTGCTCCAGTTGTCCGTATCTTCCCAGTTGCTGCTGGAAGTTCCGAGCCATTCTGTTTTTTTGGGTTCGATATATACGTACACATATATTTCTTCAGGCGTACAGTTATTCGTCCCGTCCGGGTCCCTGTCCAGGGTTAATTTCAGTACCTGGTTTTTTAATAAACCATCCACTCTTTCCATGTGGGGATAAATATAGTCCGGCTGAGCTATTGTTGCATCGGAGAATTCTCCGGCACCTTCGGTCGACCATTGATAAGAATAGTTTCCGATAGGCGGATCGCCGACCGTAATTTCTGTTCCCTGGCATATCCGGTAATTATCTGTAGCCAGCTCATATCCTACCTCTTTTTTCACGAAAGCACTGTCACAGAGAAAGCGGTTTACTCCGCTATGGCAAGGCATGACCAGCATCAGATTACAGGTTTCGTCCGCAGAGAGCATTTCAAGGATGGTTTCCACGTCCACTTCATCTCCTGCAAGAATATCCAGGGTAAAGAGTGGAGAAGACAAGAGCCGGGTATCCTCCTGGTCATATATTCCGTTCCGGTTTGTATCTTTGTATAGATAAAAGGCTGCCCCTTCCATATCGTAGAGACTGGTATTTGCTATCGAAGCGTTTATTTTTAACCTGCCGGCGTTTGCTTCCTGGTCATAATATTCCGTAAACTTTACTTTATCCGAAATAATATCCAGTTCATATTGATCCAGTGTAAACGAATAAATATAAGATAAGGTAGAATAATCTATTTTACAAGGTTCCGGATCTGCCGGGTCGCAATACATATCAATCGTGACTACACTGTTTATTTCTATGTTGTATGGCTCACAAGACCATTCCTGCGGATTCTTCAATCTTACATCCAGTTCGAATTTATAAATAGTCGGGTCGTCTTCCGTATTATTGAACTCTGCCCGGTAAACTCCTCTTACATAGGTAAAACTGCCGGTATTTCCGCCACCTACCCGTTCAAAGAGGTTCACTCCTCCCGGCAGGAGTTCGATATTGGCCGGAATCTTTATGGTGGCCTGACCGTCTACCTGAGGCCGGGTCGTCTGGTAAACAAATTCCCCTTTTATCTTAAATATTCCGTCTTCTTCTTCCAGATAGCTATATACAGGCCCTGTGGAATTATCTTTTATTTTTGTTACGGAAAATGATCCCAGCCGGGAAAGCGGATTATCATTTTCATCATATCCCGACAGGCGGATGTTTCGGGTCGCAATATTTTTCCTTTCTGTTACACCACACATGCTGGTGCCTATTACATCCATATAAATCGGAAGTCCGAAAAGAAATTCACACATCGGACTGACCGCAAAATTCACCACGATGTGATCTCCCTCTTCGTCTTTAGGAGCCAGCACAACGGATGCCGGTAACTTAATAAGGATATATTCTTCCTGTGAATTATCAATTTCCCAGGTATCATCGTAAGGATAAACTGCAGACCCTTGTGTATAGGAGGCGCGAATAGACGGATCTTCCAGTATTAAAGAAGTTGCGGTATTTTTTGCAATCCTTATTTGTAAGTTTGTGGCAGGTCCGTACAGGTTGTTCTGAAATTTTACACTCATCGGAGCCGGCTGGCACAATTGGAATTTACCATCGGAGCCCATCCCTTCGCTTTCATCTACTGTTCCTGAAAAATCCATGGCATAGAAAGATCCGGAAAGGGTAGTGGCAGTCGGATAGAATTCTTTGCAACAGCTCGTATTGTATTGGGTAAATCCATGATACGGATCTGTGGGATAGGTGACCGTATTTATTCCGAATTCCGCCCTTAAGTTTACCGAACTGCTTATCTTGCAGTCTCTTTGGTTTGCTTTCAGCATAAAATCCGCTGTGCTGCTGGTCGCGGAAGCATATTCTCCTGTGATTTCTCCTATTTTAATCCAGTAGGATTTTAATCCCGGACGCCCGGCGTATTCTTCAAAAGGGGCGTTGATTTTTACTTCCTGTCCTTCTATGATCCGGTAAAGTTCAAACTCATCTACTTCTCCGTCATTGACTTCCACAAACAAGTAAGGATAAGGTAATTTATAATCCGCTCCTGCCGGATTAGAGGTACGTGACCATACCGATGTGTTTGTCAGTTTCAATGGCCAGCTATACGTGCCGTCTGTCGTAGTGGACAAAGAAGAAGTCGTGGAAGTCGAAATATCCCACAATTCTCCGCTGGCATGTACATAAATGAATATGGACAAAGGTGTGTATGTGACCGGATTTTCGGAAGTCGGAAAGTCTGTGATTTTGAGAGCCTGATTAAAGTTGTAGCCTGTCGCATCCTGATTACAAACAGAGCGCATATCGGCAAATATATAATATGACTGTTGTCCCTTTTCTCCTTTTGAAAGGTCGTCTCTGCCATTATAATATTCTCCGGTGTAAGCATTTATCTCATTAAATGTCAGTACTGTCCCTCCGGTACTGTAACTGATGGTATAATCCGTTCCTTCATAAAACTCCCGGCCTTCACTGTCATATACACGATCAATCAGCACTGTACGGCAATAAGGGGAGCCACCATTCCAGGTGAATGAATTGACAACACCGTTAGGTCTGAATTCATTCGGAAAGATTTCTTCTGTCAATCCGGATATTCCATTGTTCATACTCAGATTTAAGATAACACCTGTTTTATATCCGGTTTGCCCGTTCTGCCAAAATACAAGATCAGAGGGGGTCGATGCATTGTTACCCTGGCTGGCAGGTGTCAATCTGTAATCCCATACAAAAAAGTTATCTGACCTTTCGTTACAATCCCATACTTCTCTTCCTTCCCGGTAAATTCCCAATTGCAGTAATTGCACCGCTGTCTGTTGAGGCGGTAAATATTCCGTTGCCTGTGAAAGGAAAGTAACTTTAAGTTTTGTATTTTTAATAAGAGAAACTCCGTCGGCCAGAAGATAGGGGGTAATATCCGTACGCAGGTGATGAGTGCCGTTTTCATAAAAAAGCTCAATATCATCTGTTGCGATAGTGATTTCTCTGCTCCATGCTTCCTCCGGCTTCTGATATTGAAGGATGGCTCCCTGCCCTTTGCTGAAATAAGGACGCGATGCTTCCTGGGAATTCATATAAAAGATATCCGCATAAAGAGGCTGTCCATCGTCGTTTTTTACATCATCTCCGGCCACATAGGCATTGATCTCAAATTCTACATTGTCATACGGACCTGCTACATCCAGGTTTGCACCGGCCTCACGGGCTTCCTGCAGAGAAGAAAAAGCATCGAAATTCTTGCTTTTAAATCCCAGGGTAGTACGTTCGGTCCTGTATCCATTGGCAATAATATAATCGCATTCGGTAGGAACGCGGACAATATATGTCAGAGGGACAGACGAGCAGCCATATATATAACTTTCATTTCCCCAGTTGAAAATATGGCTGATCTTTACATTTTTATTGACTGAATTGGATGCGCTGGCAGCTTCTATGGTGAAGGTGTAGGTAATATCCGAAGTCATGGAAAGATAATTCCGGTTATAAAAAGTCAGGGTATTGGTGGATGCATGATAAGTAATATCCGAGGCAGCTACCGGAACATTATTAATCATTACCCCATGGACAGGTACATAGTTGAGATTTGAGGGAAGGACCAGTTCCACCAGGTTGCTTACATTGCTTCTGCTTTTGAGTTGTGTTCCGTTCGGATATCCTAACCCTGCAGGAGATTCGGAAATCTTCAGGGTAGTTTGAGTACCACTTCCTGTTTCCGGATAATAAATGAGGTTCGGGGTGCCCAAGGAACTGAGCCAGCCGTTGAAGCCCAGGTTTTCTCCGTATATAGGGTTACTGGCGCTATGTAAGTATGTACATCCGGGACGGCTGTAGTAAGTGTACCGCTGAATGTGGAAATTGTACAGGAAATTATTCGTCCCTTCCATACAATTGCCACTATATGTAAAATCATAATTCCACTCAACGGTTAGATAAATATATTCGGAAGTAGGAGCAAGGTCGTTGCAATACCCGTCTTCATCCGCAGCATAGAATCCTTTATAAGGCGTGGTAGCAGTATAATCTATTCTTACCTGATAATCATTTGTGTCAAAATAAGAATAACTGACAGGAGGAGCAGAAGCATCCCGTGTTCCGGAACCGTTTGAAAAATATACATCTTTTACTTTAATATGTAACGCTGTGGTACTGGCAGTATAAAGCATGTGGTACATATTTTTCGCAGTCACCCGATTCGGATTTGTAATCCTGATAATAAATTTCCCCGGAACATCCGGTCCGTTCGGCATGGTATAACTTGTATAGGTAATCAGGGAAGAGGGGAAAGGATCGGCAAAATTCACGTAGCTTTCCCCTGTATTTATTTTTACTTTTGTGCAACGATGGGTCGGGGTATAAATAAGTTTGGGCTGTATGGTAGGAGCATACATGTAACAGTATTCGTATCGTATCTTTTCCCTTATTCTCAATGTTTCCGTACTGCTTAAAATCGTATCTCCGTTTCCGGCTCTTTTTAAGTCTGCCGATGTAAAGGTATACTGGTAACTTAACCGGTCGGTTGCAATCTCTGCTTCTAATTCTATCCATCCGGTATTGGTAAGCATTTCTACCGACAGGATTCTGATAGAGGCATAGTTATTGGAATTCATATACTGTCCTTCTTCTGATGCCACATGCATGGTAAGGTCGCCTCCCATCAGGTAGCCCATTTCTTCATTCTGTTGTATGGTCCATTCCCGGTAAGCTTCCATAGAGGCCTGTATAACCGTGTCAGCAGGAGCCGTAAATACAAATACCGGATATTTGATGTTCGAAATGGGAGGCGAATAGCCTGTAATTAATAGCACATCGTCATTGCTGTAAAACTCATACCGTACCTGGTCTTCTTCTGCAATATCACATCCGGGTTTCATAAATACGGAGATATCCTTATTTTCTGTAAAACCGGTGAAGGATATTTTTGTGCGGGTACTGTCCTGGGAAATAACACCGGCTGGATTGCTTCCGGTAATAGTCCAGTCCGAAGGGGCATATATCATTAAATAAGATTCGGCATAATTTCCCGGAGCGAGAATAATGCTGAACTCCTGTGCTTCTCCTGATGGGATGATTGCTGAAGGATTGGAATACGGATCAATATATTGTGCCTTTCCTCCTATACTGAAAGCTGCTATGAAGATACCGGTCCACAAGAGCCGTAAAAAGGTTTTTCTTCTTTTCATATACCTCGATGTATGGGTAAATAAATACAATTTTATTCTTTGTCACAATAATTCCTTGTATGTCTGGTTTTGAACTGGTAGCCTATGTAGAGAAATGCCAGAACAAACAATACCGGAATACCGCTTTTAAGGGGAGTAGGTCTTACCTGTCCTCCCGGATTATAATTGTTATTATCTCCGTCCGGATTTGTCGGAGGTGCACTTAAAGGATCATCCTTATCTTTTTCGAATGAAAAAGTTTCGGCTTCCCGGAACAGAGTATTTTCTTTAAAAACCTCTTTATCCCTTCCGGAAGGGACTCGCTGGTGTGATTTTTCCCATGTGCTTTCCGGAAATTGAGGTGACTTGTAATCGGCCAAAAGAGAGAAAGGGATTAAAGCCACTATCAAAAAAACAGAAAGATGGTGAATCACCTGACTCTTCCACATAATTGTTCTTTTTAAATAAGTGGTACTATAGCACGTATGTACATAATTGACGATCGTATTTTCGTCAGAGTAGTGGCATCAATTCAGTAAAAAGTTATTAACAGTCAGTTGTGGCTGGCTTTTTCTTTTAACTTTCCTACTATTTTTCCTTTCCTCAGGAAGCGGATTACCTTATGGCCTCATCGGTTCCTTGCGAAAACCTTCAACAAAGTTGATGTATAAAAAAAGAAGAAGAATTAAAAAATTAAAAACTCTTTAAATTGATGATATTTCCATCAGGTAACAGATAAGGAATCCTGATGGAAATGATTATCCCCATGCTTAACGCATGTGCTGCATTGTTTTTTCGGGCAGGATCGTTATCTGTTGATTGCTTTCCGGATTTCTGTTTCTTTTCCTGTAGTTAATTTAATGATGTATACACCTTGTTGCCAGTTTTCTGCATTGATCTTCAAATTGCTACTCCTTTCCGTAGCGTTATAAATTTGTTTTCCTGAAAGATCATATACAGAAACAAGAGACAAAGCATTTCCCGTTTTTTCGATAATGAGTTGCCGGTCGGAGAACCAGGCAGCCATCTCTTTTCCCGTTTCTTCATGGATTCCTACCGTCGGATCTTTCCTAAGGGTCGTCCGGTATTTTAAGGTCAGGTAATTATGGTTATATCTGTTTTCATCGTTCCCGTAGCTACCGGGTTCCTGTTCAAAGGCCGTGTTGACTTTGAATAGATTGTGTGTTATTTCGCAGGTTACTGTTTTTTTGATTAATGAAGGATTGATAAATTCGAAATGCCCTTTTCCATCTGTCGTATAATCTGTGTTTTCTTTAAGTTCCTCTTCGTTTTCGTTTTTCCAGATATATTCTGTCGAGCCGAAATGATGGGAACTATTGTTCCACATCAATCCTTCCACATCGTCGAAGTAGTAATCCGTATGCAGGTCAATGATTTCCCCTATATGGTTTCCTGCCGGATTAATAGAATCCTGCTGGCCGGAACAAAAATACTGATTGACAAAAGTCTCCTTGTTCTCCACAATTACTTTAGGCATTTTATTGAATGTAAGTTTATTGCCCATGCAATTCAGGTAGGGTACTGTTACTCCTTTCTGGTAAGGAAGATACTCACCTTTTTCAATACCGGTAAGAATAAACTCTTCCAACACGGAGGTGGCAGTGCCGGGACTTACGACTTCTGCATGATGAAGGTTGGTAGCGTTGAGAGTAATGGAAGAAATCCGGTTATTATCCGACATGCGGAATTCAAATTTTTTCAGTTCACTGCATGCGCTCAGGTCCAGTTTACCAGAAAATCCTCCTATGCCGCTTCCGCCACCCCATGCAATTTCGGAAATGCGACCTGTATCATTAAATTTGACTCCATCCAGGATGCTGAGCAGGATATTCTGATTTTCCAGATCCTTCGGCGCGAACGCGTTGCTCTTGTGCATAGCATGGAAGTTGTAAGTAAATCCATTGTCCTTATTGCTTTGGAGCTCCAGGTGGCAAGGTTGAAGGAGGAATTCTTTCAGTTGCGCCAATTCCTCTTCGTTGTAGTTTTGTGCCTGTGTCTTTATGGATGGAAAAGAGAAAAGAAACAGGGAGAGTATACAAAACGACATCTTTTTGTACAGATAATTCATATTAGATTTAATTTATTAGTGGGTTGTGTTAATTGTGGGCAGATTAACAAGCAGATGCCTCCGGAAGTTGCTGCGCTGATTTTTTCCTGATGGCAACCTGCTGCATGGATTGTATAAAAAGGGTAATTTGATTTGTAGTCCGGTTAATTATCCGGTTCATGATATTTCCCGACATTTCTTCAACGGAATCCGATCGGAATATCTTTTGTTCGGCCTGAGAGTTTTGTTTTCTTGTGGTGAAAAAGGAGAAAGAGACCGGGAGAGGCAGGATGTTTTTCTGCGTATCTGTGTTAACCGCCAATTTATTAGCAGGTAAAACATAAGAACCGACTGTCTTATCCTGTAAGGAAATCATAGTACCAAACCCCTTTAGAGAAATTTTATGGAAATAAATAATTAACCGGGAGCAAAATTAAATAAATAATAATAATAAGTGCAAATTTTACTGTTTTATTTTTGTTAAAAGCATTTTTTTTATTGTTTGCTTGGTGAAAAGCGCATCTAATAGAGGGTTTATAGAAGACAATTGAAAACCACATGTAATTTATTCGGATTTTTATATTTCCTGTATGTACCTTATAAAGTAAAAGCGAAAGATGTATATGCTTAAATTTAAAGGGAATAAATTCGTAAGAAGAAACTTTTTGTCTATTTCTATTTTGCTGTTTAGTTATTGGATAGAAAGAAAGGAAGAAAACATTTTTTTAAGGACAGGCTTCATGAATCTTAATATTATACTATATTTTTCGCATATTTTGTTCTGTTGTTTTGATTTTGTTGTTTGTATGAATATGATAAGTTGCCTTGTAGTAATATTTACAAAATTAGTAACGGTTCGTTCTGTTTGCTTATCATATAAAGCCAGTATGTATCAACATTAGGGGATTAAAGATAAATGGCTTTAGGGAGTAGAAGATCAATAGCCTATCAGTTTATAAGACAAATACATTTCCGGTTTCCTCGAAGTAAGTTTTTAAGACACTAAAAAATAAAGGAACACAATTTATATTTTTGCGTTCCTTTATTCTTTTGCGGTTTTCCTGTTTTCTACTTTTCCGTCATTTTCTTTATGGTTTTATCAGCATCTTTTTTATGAGTAGGTTGTGCTGTGTCTGTACCTGTATAATTACAATCTGTTCCTGGCAGTCCCTTAAGCGGAATGAAAAAGTTTCTTCATGGATACCGGGGATGTATTCCAGCGGCTGCCCCTGCAGGTTGTACACCCGCACCTGCTTTACCGGGTCGCCCTGGCTGTGGATGTTTACCTGGCACCTGTCGGTGTACATGTAGAAATCATTCCCCTCCTCTGTTTCCTCCAGGGAGGTGTGGTGCTCTATCATCCTCAGGTAGAAGCGTCCCTCCGGTATATTCCCGGATAGGTTGGTAAAGGTGTATTGTGGGTTTCGTTTCAGGTTCTGCATTACCCTTTTCTCCGTATCTTCCAGGTACAGGGTGATCCCTTCCTCCCACTCATTCAGCCCGTTTGCTTTTAGGGTAAGCAATTCCCCTTTCTTACTGGTGCGCACAGCCAGGGGCACCGGCCGGTGTATTTCCCCGACCGTGTGTATGGACACCCCTCTTTTCTCCCCCTGCTCCTCAGTGATAGCATAGAGGATGATGGAGGTCTCCTCAGCCAGGAAGAGGGTGTACTGGTCCTTTTCCTTGTGGAAGTCATTTGGCATTCCTTCACGCAACAGCAGTGTGATGGCGCTCTCGCGGTTACTCAGGCTGGAAAGTTCGATGTTGACGCTTTCCCCTGTGGTAGCTGCCCTTAACTTGCTCTTAGGGCTGGTCATTGCCATGGCCGGTGTGATGGCCAGGCTGCCGAATGTGGCCGGGTCCGGCTGCTTGACTACGATAAAGGATTGCATGGGCGGTATGGTGGCATTCCCGGCCAGTGTGCTCAGGTGGTCCATGCCGCTTAAGAGCTTGACCGCTTCAAAGAAACCGCCGGAAGCATTGTCCGCCCAGATGTAAAAGTCACTGGTGATCATGGCTGCGTTTGCCTGCTGAAAAGTCCTCAAATCCAGGTGTGACATGAACGGGTTTCCCACCAGTGCTGTGGGTGCCAGCACATCATCCACATAGGTTTCCATAGAGAAGTTTCCGGTTGCCGGGTCGTAGGAAGGCAGCCCCTCGTAAGTAAACCTGCTCCTGAGCGAATCCCCATCTGCCACGTGTTTACGTTCCAGCTCCACTTTCCATGGCTGTCCGGTGTACGGGTGGTCTGCAATGCCCCCTGTCTTGTCGTTCACCTGGTTGTCCTCATCCAGCCCGTAGTAATAGTTGTACTCGTTTTCGGCCCTTGGGAATGTGAAGCGTGCCTTGTTGTCCGCCGGTGGCATGAGCCCAGAATATCCGCCTGCTCCCATGTGCGTTTCCAGGTCCACTCATACCACAAGTCCTTTTCCTGTCTGCATGGGTTCCTCCAGGAGGTTGAACGGCATGGACCAGTAATAGGTGGCATTGTAGTACTTCTCATTCTGTGGGTTTGCCATGCGGTAGTACATCCAGTATACGTGCGGGGTGCGTCCCCATGCGGAAGCGTTGGGGTTGTAGCCGTTGACATAATAGTCGCCGGTGTACATGTAACGCAGCGGGGAAGCGAGCATGTTCCACCTGTCGGGATCGAGCGTGAGGTTCACTTTGGCGGCATTGTAGTCGAGCAGGTGTGTCCTTGCTACTTCTGCACCGTGCATAAACTCAATGGTATCGCATCGTGCTGCGTTTTCATCCGTTAAGGGCAAATCAAGGACAGGATAGTGATCCGCCTGCTCCGGAATGGTCACATAGGTACATTTTCCCGGTATCCCGTTGTTCCAGTTTTCCGTGTCTTCCCAGTTGCTACCGGCTATCCCTGTCCATTCGCTTCTTGCCGGGTCGATGTACACCTGCACGTACAGCTCCTGCGGGGTACAACCTGCGGTTGCTGCCGGGTCCCTGTCCAGGGTCAGTTTCAGGGTTTGCGTCTGCATCCCCCCGTTCAGGCTGGCATCCAGCGGATAGGTATAAGTTGTCTGTGGGTCAGCCGGGTCTGAGAACTGCCCGCTCCCGGGCGTTGACCATGTGTACCCGTAATTGCCGATGGCCGGGTCTCCGATGGCCAGCGCGCTTCCCTGGCACATGCGGTATTGTGTGGTTGCCAGCTCATAGGTGACCTCCTTTTTGACAAAGGCGCTGTCGCAGAGGAAGCGGTTGATCCCGCTCTGGCATGGCATTACGAGCATCAGGTGGCAGGTCTCATCGGCGGAAAGGGTTTCGATAATGATTTCCAGGTCCGCCTGGTCCCCCGATACGAGATCCAGTGTGAAGAGCGGGGCGGAGAGCAGCTGTGTATCCTCTTCATCATATACCCCGTTTTGATTGGCATCCTTATACAGGTAGCATTCCGCCCCCTGCATATCATGCACCCCGTTGTTTTTCACAGAAGCATTTATCTTTAACCTTCCGGCATTCGCTTCATAATCATAATACTCTGTGAATTGCACGCTGTCGGCAAGGAGCTCGAGGTTGTACTTTTCCAGGGTGAAGGTGTACAAGGTGGAAAGGGTGGAGTAATCCAGCTTGCAGGGCTCGGGATCTGCCGGGTCACAGAACATCTCGATGTTCACCACGCTACCTATCTCAATATTGTAAGTGCCGCAGTTCCAAGCCTGTGGGTTTACGATCCTCACATCCAGCTCGAACTCGTATGCCGTCGGGTTGTCTTCGGTATTGTTGAAATTAGCCCGGTAGAGGTTCCTTGAGTAAACGAAGCTGGAAGTAGCGCCCCCGCTGCCGCTACCGCCTGTCCTTTCGAAGCGGTTTACCCCGCCCGGGAGCAGCTCCATGTTTTCAGGCAGTCGAAGTGTTGCCTGCCCTTCTACGTTCGATTTTGTTGTCTGGTAGGTGAATACCCCCTTTAGTTTGAAGGTGCCGTCCGCTTCTTCCAGGTAAGAATATACGGGCCCTGTGCTGTTGTCCTTTGCCTTTTCCATGGAGAAGGAGGTAAGCTGGGATTGCGGGTTGTCGTTCTCGTCATATCCCGAGAGGCGTATATTGCCTGTTGCCACGTTCTTTTGCTCTGTGAGTTCGCACATGCTGGTTCCTATCACATCCATGTACACGGGAAGGCCGAAGAGGAAATCGCACAAGGGGGAAATGGTGAAGTTTACCACGATGTTATCCCCGGCTTCATCCCTTGGTGCCAGTTGCACGGAGGCAGGCAGTTTGATAAGGATAAAGCTTTCCTGGGAATCGTCAATCAGCCAGGTATCGTCGTATGGGTAAGTGACCCCATCCTGTGTATAGGAGATGGAGGTTGCCGGGTCTTCAAGCACCAGTGCGCTTGCCGCATCCCTTGCCACCTTTAGCTGCAGGTCCCCTGCCGGAGCATAGAGGTTGTTTTGGAAGGTGACGGCAAAGGGTGCGGGCTCGCAAAGCACGAATTTCCCGTCCGCATCCATCCCTGCGCTTTCATCCACCGTGCCGGAGAAGTCCATCATGTAAAAGGTACCGGACAGAGACAGGGTAGGGTAATCCTGGAAACAGTTCGTATAGTTATACTGGGAAAATCCGGTGTAAGGATCATCCGGGTAAGAAATTGAACTTACTGCAAATTTTGCATTCAGATGTACTATGTTGTTTATCCTGCAATCCTGCTGTTTGCCTTTCAGGAGAAAGTCTGCCGTAGAATTTGCGTTTGCTGCATATTCCCCTTCTATTTCTCCTATTTTTATCCAGTAGGACCGGTATCCGGGACGTCCGGCATATTCCTCGAAGGGGGCATCGACTTTTACCTCCTGCCCTGCTGTGACCCGGTAGAGTTCAAATTCCTCTATCTCCCCTTCGCTTACCTCGAGCATCAGGTAAGTATAAGGCATTTTATAATCAGGGCCATCCGGATTGCTGGCATAGGCCCATTGAGAACCGTTGTTCAATGTGAGTGGCCAGTTGAAAGTCCCGTCCGATGAGGTATGTGAGGAAGCAGTAGTAGTTGTGGTAATATACCATCGGGAATGGGAAAAAGGATAAAGGTTTACACTATATCTGCTGCTTCTGGTAGGATTTTCAGAAGTGGGATATTTTGTTATATACAGATCGGTTATTGAACAAACAGTGGTGCTGGTTGTTATGCACACTCCCCGTAATTCTGCAAATATATAGTACGTATGGACTCCTTCTTCCCCTGCGGAAGTATCATCGGCTTCGTTGTAATATTCCCCGGTATATGCGTTCAGGCCCTCATGGAAAGTAACAATGGTACCGGTCGGTTGATGGGTAACAGTATAATCCGTGCCTTCATAAAACTCCCGGCCTTCACTGTCGTACATCCGGTCAATGTCTATGGTCCAGTAGGTGATACCGGTACCTGCCCCATTCCATACGAACCCGCTAATCATCCCGTTCGGCCGGAATTCATTGGGGAAGGGTTCGGTGGTAAGACCGGCGATCCCGTTGTTCATGCTAAGCTTTAACATGATCCCGGTTTTGTATCCTTCTTTTCCGTTTTGCCATACTTGCTTTTCCCCTGCCGAATTGGTTTTTGTGGTTAAGCTATAGTCCCATACGAAGAAATTATCCACATGGGCATTGCAGTCCCATATATTCCTGTTTTCGCGGTAAATGCCCAGTTGAAGTAGGTTCACCGCGGTTTGCTGCACCGGCAGGTACTCGGTTGTGCGTGAGAAGAAGGTTACCTTTACCTTTGTGTTTTCTGCCAGGGATACCCCTTCTGCCTTAAGGTAAGGCAGAAGGTTTACCTGCAGGTAATGGATGCTGTTCTCATACAGGAGTACCAGGTCATCGGCAGGGATAAAGATGGTGTCGCTCCATGCCCCGCCCGGCTGCTGGTATTGCAGTACGGCCCCTTCCCCTTTGCTAAAATAAGGCCGGGAAGCGCCTTGCCCGTTCATGTAGGAGACAAAGGCATACAGGGGTTCCGTATCTTTGTCCACCTCTTCGCCTATTACCGTTGCATTTATTTCGAATTCCACATTGTCATTGGGTCCTGCCAGGCTGAGATTTGCTCCTGCCTCCCTTGCTTCCTGCAGGGAGGAGAATGTCTCAAAATTCTTATTTTTAAAACCCAGGGTTGTGCGTTCTACCCGGTAATCTGTGGCTTTAATATAATTACAGTCCTCGGCTACCCGGACCATATAAGTAATGGGAACGTCAGAGCAGCCATAGGAGTAGGCTTCATTTCCCCAGTTAAAGATATGGCTGAGGGCTACTTCCTTGCCGGTAGCAGTCCCGGGTCCGGCTTCCACGGTAAAGGAATACGTAAGGTCAGAAGTCATGGACGATGGGTCGCGGTTGTAAAAGAGCAGGGTATTGGTTGCCTCCTCGTATGTAATGTCAGCGGCCGCTACCGGGGTATTATTAATCGTTACCCCTTCTGCAGGCACATATTTCAAATCTCCCGGAATGACCATTTTTATCTGGTGGCTGGCCTGGCTGGCATTTTTTAACATAGTACCATTTGGATAAGAACTGTAGGAAGGAGAGACAGTAATGGAAAGGGTGGTTTGCGTGCCATATCCGTCTTCCGGATAATAGATCAGGTTCGGTTCTTCTATATATCCCAGCCAGCCATTGAATCCGAGCCGTTCACCGCTTATATTTGAAGTGACATTGTTTATCTCGGAACAACCAGGCCAGGAGTAAGAAGTTATACGTATAATGCTGGCACTAAAGAAATGTCCGTTGCTGGTCGTACAATTTCCACTCAATGAAAAATCAGGGCTCCATTCCACAGTAACATAAATATCTTCGGAAGATGGGACAAGGTCATTGCATATGCCGTCCTCATCTGCTGCCTGCAACCCTTTGTAAGGAACGGTGGAGGTATAATCTATGATGAGTTGGGGGATTATCGCTGTTCCTCCCTCTGAATGGCTGATGGGAGGTGCAGCAGCATCCCGGTTTCCGTATTCATCTGAAAAATATACATCATGGCCTTTGAGAGCGTATTGTACAGAGGAATCAAGATAAAAAGTATGGGTTATGTTGTGCGCGGTAACCGAATTGGGGTTAGTCATCTTTATAATAAATTTACCGGGGGTATCCGGGCCGTCGGGCGCGGTATAGGAAAGTTGTGTAAACATAGTATTCGGAAACGGGCGGGTAAATTTTACATAGGCTTCCCCGGTATTTATCTTTGCCTGTGAACAACGGTGCTCCGGGGTATAAACCAGTTTGGCTTCTCTGTTTGGCGTGCCGTTATAACAATGTTCATACCATATTTTTTCCCTTACTTTTAATACATCTGTCGGGGTTAAAAGGGTATCCGTACTTCCTATTTTTGAGAAATCCTCCGAAGTAAAGGTATAGCTATAGCTCAACTGGTCTGCCGCAATGGTGGCATCGATTTCCTCCCACCCGTTATTAGTCAGTATTTCTACGGCCAGTATCCGCGCATAAGGAATGTAAGTGTCATTATAATACCCCGGCTCTGAGACAACATTTATGGTAAGGTCTCCACCCATCAGGTATGCATCTGCTTCGTTCTGTACTACTTCCCACTCCATGTAGGTTTCCGAACAGGCCGGTACTGTTACTTCAGCGGGAGGAGTAAAAAGGAATACAGGGTACTTGATATTGGAAATGCCCGGAGAATTCCCGGTTGCCAGCAGCGTGCCCCCGCTGCTGTAAAATTCGTACCGTACCTGTCCGTCTACGGCAATGTCGCATCCTGGCTTTAACCATACGGATATTTCGGTATCGCCTGTAATGTCGGTAAAGGGAATTTTAGATGTATTACCGTCTTCGGATATTTCCCCTGCCGGGTTACTTCCGGTCACGGTCCAGTCTTGCGGTGCATATACCATCAGGTAAGACTGGGGGTTATTTCCCGGTGTAAGGAGCAGGGTAAACTCCAGGGGCTCTCCCGAGGGGATAATCGGGGAGGGATTGGAGCGGGGATTGATATATTGTGCATGGGTAAAGGAGATAGAGCTTAGAAAGAAACAAATAATCCAAACCAGGTTTAAGCAAATTGTATTTTTTTTCATATGGATATCTCTATAGTTTAAAAATAGAAAGTGTTCTTTTGTTTATTTTCTTTCCGGTTGTGCCGGGTGGTGTCTTTTCTTACGTAGTAGCCGGTATGGAGGATAAAGAGCAGCGAAAGAATCAGGATATCGTTCGATAGACTTACCTGCCCGATGTTACCGCCCGGGGTGTAATTATTCTCGTCCCCGTCCGGAAATGTCGGAGGGGCACTTCCTATGGGGTCCTCGTCTTTTTCTGTCAGGAAGATCTCCTGCTGGCGGAACAGGGAGCGGTTGTTAAATTCCTCCGCGGCCTGCCCGGCAGACGGGGTGCTTACCTCCTGCGGATTTTTCTTTTGGAAAAAGATGGGAGTATAATCAGCCGGAAGGGTGAAGGGGATGATGATAAATAACAAACAAATAGAAAAATAATGAATTACCTTACGCTTCATCATGTCTTTGTATTAGGTGAATATTACTAACCTGTTAGGAATATGTTAAGGGTCTGTTCGTATAACGCCCTTGCTTATAGTTGCCTGATAGGACTTTTTATTGTTTTCTTATTTTACGGACCACGGATGTTTCCCCGGATGTGATGCTGATGAAATACATCCCGGATCCCCATCCCTGTGTATGGACTGCCACTTGGTTTACATTCCCTGCAGTGGCTTCATAAAGTTGTTTTCCTGCCATGTCACAGACAGCAATGCGGGCAGTCATGTCTGCTTCCTTTTCAATGACCAGGGTCTCCCCGGAGAAATACGCGCGGATGTTTTCCTGTTCCTGCTCTTTTATGCCTACTGTGGGGTCTTTGTAAAGGAAGGTTTGGTATTTTAATATCAGGTTATTGTATTGCCCCTCGGTATTTCCTCCGGAGGCATACATTCCCGGGAACTGTTCATATTGGGTATTTATGCTGAAAAGATTATGGGTCATTTCACAGGTCACAGCCTTTCCTGCCAGGTTGGGGTTGGTGAAGGTAAAGTAGCCGTTCCCGTCGGTGGTATAGTCGCTTCCCTGCTGCAGGATGTTTTCCTGCTGGTCTTTCCATGTGTACTGCGTGACACCGAAGTCATGGGTGTTTGCGTCCCACATGATGCCTTTTACATCCTTAAAAAAATAATCCGTGTGCAGGTCAATGGGCTCTCCGATATAATTCCCTTCCGTGTTGACCGAATCCTGCTGGTTGGCACAGAAGTAATAGTTCCCTCCGTTGGCGTCTTCGACTATGATTTTAGGCATGCTGTTGAACTTGAGCTTATTTCCCGAACAGTTCAAATACGGGATGGTATTGGTTTTATAGGGGAGGTATTCGCCTTCTTCTATTCCTGTAAGGATAAGTTCCTCGAGTGCGGATTCGCTGCCTGTAGGACAGATAAGTTCAATGTATGAGAGGTTTGCAGCGTTCAGGGTAATGGAGGTGATCCTGTTTGTGACCGCCATTCGGAAATCGAACCGTTGCAGTTCACTGCATGCGCTCAGGTCGAGTTTCCCGGCATATCCGCCACCCCACGTGATTTCCGAGATTCACCCGTCCTTAAAGCTGACACCCTGCAGGATGCTGGTTAAGGTTTCTGTCTTTTCCAGGTCTTCTGCACTCAGGTCTTTGTTCTGGCTCATGGTATGGAAGTTGTAGAAGAACCCGTTATCTATGTTGCTGGCAATTTGCCTGTTGCAGGGCTGTAGTAGGAATTCCTTAAGCTGCCCGAGTTCCTGCTCATTGTAGTTTTGCGGCAGTACGTTCAGGCAGAAACCGGATAAAAGGAATAAAAGAAAAATACGCAGTGTTGTTTTTGTGTGTAATAGATTTCTTCTCATATTGTCTATTTTATTGTTTTTTTGCAGGGGATAAAAAGAAACAGGAGCAGGCAGGAAATTTGTTTGTAGTGATGTTCTGCCTGCCTTTCTCCTGTTTGCATAATTCAAAGGGTATCCTGTTTCCTTTGAAGTCTCAATGATAAAAAGGACGACCTCACGTCGTGCTCTCCACCAGGTAAGGTTTCTTTGTATGATTGTTTTCCACCGGGAGTAACTAAAAGCAAAAGGGTATAAGCAAAGGGCAGCCAGTTTCTTTCCGGGCTGTTGGCTCAGGCATGAAGGCCGCATGGGAATTACAGAAGTTTCCGTTAAATAAAAAAAATAAGGATGGAGATATTGCACAATTAAAGAATATTTTGTATGACGCGCCTGGGTTAATAAGTTATTGGGTAAGGTTGGTAAGTAGTAATATTCTCTCTCTCTCTCTAATACAATTTGGTTAACTACCAAATTATCAGTAGAAAAAATATAAGATGACATCTTATTTTTATAAGAGAAACACATACCTTACACTATTAATTTTACGGTTTTTTACCTTTAAAACCGGACACATGATTAAACGGTGTGGCAAATTTAAGATAAAATATTTAAAATAAAACAATTTTATTATGTTAAATATTTTGCTAAGGGTGTTATTCTTTTATTTAAAACAAAGTTGTAGGATGTATTTTTTTAGAAAGATACGTGCTGTAAAATAAGGTAATAGCCCCTTTTTAGCGGAGGTATTCAAGGTATAAGGAGTAATTGTTGATTAAGATTAAATCGTAATTATTATAAATATTCCGGATAACAGGAAGGGAATGTTTTTTGTTAATTTGACTACCGGGAGAAAGCCGTGTGCTGAGGCAGCACGGCTAGTTATATGGCGCCGCTACGCGGCTTTGAGGACTGTCGTATTCAATATGCCAATGAGATAATGTGGGAATATACCAACTAATCTATGTTTGTCTATCTCACTAACAAGCCACAGGGTGACGCTATATTATTAGCCGTGAGGCCTCAGCACACGGACCTTATTCAATCCTGCTTTCTTATTTTTTATCCGGCATATACACCGGAAACCGGTAAATGCCTTTTCTTTTTAATTTTCCTTCTTTGAGGAGTGCGTTAAGTTTGTTCAATGCCGTTCCTTTAGTCAGACCGCATAGCTTTTCAAATTCTGCCCGGGTGATAAAGGGAGTCTCCTGAAAATAAGCCTTGAGTTTTTCCTCTATTATTTCATTTGTCTGATTTTTAGAATGACTTTTTCTTTTTGTCCGCATAAATTTTGTAGCTGCGAATTTTCTTTTCAGGCTTTTTTCAGGTAGGAAAGCAATCGATTTAAAGCGAACATTTTCCGCACGCATTTTCTCCGGACTTTCTACTGCGGTACTGGTGATTTTCATCTGAAAGTATCCCAGACCTTCGAGGTGAACCCGTTCTCCGTTTTTAAGGGCACGCTCTATTTGATAGCTCAGAGAGGACAAAACAGAGGTTACATCCGTTCTGGTAAGGGAGGTTCCGTATTCTATCCTTTCCGCCAGCATTTGTGTATTGACTGTTCCGATAGGAACCAGGCGGACATAATACAACTTTTTATCTTTTCTTTCTGCGGAATTCGGTATTTCATATACATCATACTTTGTTTTCATAGGTAGTTAGTTTTAATATAGGGAAAATTTGACCCGCATAAAGTTACAAAAAGGTCTGGTAAAGTCATAAAAACGATTGGTCAATGTTGTGTAAATGATTGGTGAATGTTATACAATGGAAAGGTCAATGTAAGCGTTCAACCTACGTTGAGCGTTCGTTTTCCGTTGCTTGGGCGTTCGTTTATCGTTGGTTGAGCGTTGGTTGAGCGTTTGTTTACCGTCAGTTGAACGGTGAAATGCGGAGGAAGGACTCATTCCGCAGATGAATCGTACTTGTGGTACGATAAGGAATAAAGATACTTCTTTTTTATCCGGATTCCAATTTTTTTAATTGTTTTTTATGGATGTATCGCCAATAAGGTTGTATCAGAAGAAAACAATTCATAAAGGGGTTTCTCTACTCTGTAAGCTCCCTTCTTTTCTTCCTGGTAATTGCACGCTCTTCTTTTGTTTTTAAATTTTCACTAATCTAATATCCGCTCAAAAGCGTTATATTTGTACTCATTCTGATAATAACGGATAATACAATACAATGGTAGAAAAACAATATACGGATTTGTTTGAACAGTACCGGGAAGTGATTGATGAACATGCAGCACCGGTATTAAATACCCTTCGGGATAAAGCATTCAACGATTTCAGGCAGTTAGGATTTCCGACTACAAAATTGGAAGATTATAAATATACGGATATCCGCCAGGCGTTTGAACCGGATTACGGGCTTAATATAAAACGGCTGGACATTCCGGTAAATCCTTATCAGGCTTTCCAGTGCGATGTGCCGAATATGTCGACGCACCTTTATTTTTTGTCGAATGACAGTTTCTATGATAAGGAACTTCCGGAAGCGGGATTGCCGGAAGGGGTGTTGTTAGGTAGCCTGAAAGAATATGCCAACATGCATCCGGAACTTGTCGGTAAATATTACGGAAAACTGGCGGATACCTCAAAAGATGGCACGGTTGCTTTTAATACGGCTTTTGTGCAGGATGGTTTCTTTTTATACGTGCCTAAGGGTGTGGTATGGCAACATCCTATCCAGCTTATTAATTTATTCCGGTCGGATGTGGATTACCTGGCAAACCGTCGCATGCTGATTGTTCTGGAAGATAATACGCAGACCAAACTTCTGATTTGTGAGCATGCGATGGACGACCGCCGCTTTCTGGCGACACAGGTCGTGGAAGTTTTTGTGGGTGAGAACGCGGTATTCGACCTGTATGAACTGGAGGCGAATCATGAAAAAACATCCCGGGTAAGCTCTTTATTTGTTTCCCAGCAAAAGAATTCCAATGTATTGATCAATGGAATTACGTTAAACAGCGGCCTGACCCGGAATAACTATTTTATTTCGCTGCAGGGCAGGCATGCGGAAACGCATTTATACGGAATGGCTATTGCCGATGAATCCCAGAAGGTAGATAATTTTTCTTCTGTAGATCATGCGGTACCCGATTGTACCAGTAATGAGTTGTTTAAATATGTCCTGGATGGAAATGCCGTAGGTGCTTTCTGTGGGAAAATAGAAGTGCGGAAAGATGCACAGAAGACGCAGGCTTATCAGTCGAATAAAAATATTTGCCTGACCCGTCATGCCCGTATGTATACGAAACCTCAGCTTGAAATTTACGCGGATGATGTGAAATGCAGTCATGGAGCTACTGTCGGCCAGTTGAATGAAGAAGCCCTGTTTTATCTGCGTGCAAGAGGAATACCGGAAAAAGAAGCCCGTACATTATTAATGTTTGCCTTTGTAGCGGATGTGATAGGGAATGTGCGTCTGGATGGCTTACAGGAAAGACTGACCTCTCTGGTAGATAAGCGGTTGCGTGGAGAGATCGGTAAGTGCAGAGGGTGTGCCAGCGTCCGCAACTAATTAATTAATTTTTTTAAATAAATAGGGAAACGGTTTCTTATTATCTTTTACATTCTTTATATTTGCAATGGTTTTATTGTTCTGTAATTGATTTACATAGAATGAATTTATCACATCCGATGACTGGGAAATTCTTACTTATTCGCAAATACTTATACTATGAACGAACAAATTAAACAAATAGCAAACCGGCTGAAAGGGCTGAGAGAGTCTTTGGACCTTTCCCAGGAAGAAATGGCTACCCGTTGCGGAAAGACAACGAATGAGATCGATTTGTACGAATCGGGAATGATCGATATCCCGCTGAGTTTCTTATTTGATGTCGCTCAGAATTTTCATATCGAAACTTCCACGCTGATTTCCGGAGATGAACCGAGAATGAATTCTTATTATGTGACCCGGAAAGGAAAAGGAGTTTCTATTGAAAGAACGAAGGCGTACAAATACCAGACACTGGCAAGCGGGTTTAAAAATCCGAAGGTGGAGCCTTATGAGGTTACCGTAGAGCCGAATGACAATGCTATTTATATGAATATGCATACCGGTCAGGAACTTAATCTGGTGTTGGAAGGGAAATTACAGTTCCGGATTAATGATAAAGACTTAATTCTGGAAGAAGGTGATTGTGTATACTTTGATTCCAGTTTTCCTCATGGAATGAAGGCACTCGGCGGGAAAAAAGTAAGGTTTCTGGCTGTCGTTGTCCCTCAATAAGTGTGTATTTAATTAATCAAGTATCTGTAAAATTCTTAATCTGACCACAAAATTATATGATCGAGCGATATTTAAAGAAAACCCGGTTTGAGAGCCAGACGGATTTCGAAACCAATTATCAGGTAATGGTTCCTGAGAATTTCAACTTTGCTTATGATGTAGTAGATGAATGGGCAAAAACAAATCCCGATAAAAGAGCCCTTTGCTGGGTAAATGACAAAGGAAAGCATATTGATTTTACATTCGGAGAGTTAAAAACATATAGTGACCGGGCTGCCTCTTATTTCCAATCGTTAGGGATCGGTCGCGGGGATAAGGTAATGCTTATCCTAAAAAGAAGATATGAATTCTGGTTTTCTATTTTGGCATTGCATAAAATAGGAGCAATCGCCATTCCGGCAACGCATTTATTGACCAAAAAAGATATTATTTACCGAAATAATGCCGCTACTATCAAAGCGATTATTGCGGTAGGGGATGAGCTGGTAACAAGTCATGTGGACGAAGCAATGGACGATTCTCCTTCTATGGAAGTACGGATATCCATCGGTCCGGTTATTCCCGAAGGATGGAGTGATTTTCATAAAGGGCTGGAAAATGCGGCTCCTTTTGTACGACCTGCAAATGCAAGTGCGAATGAAGATATTTCTTTATTGTACTTTACTTCAGGCACTACCGGAAATCCGAAAATGGTAGTTCATGACTTTACTTATCCGCTGGGACACATTACTACTGCTTCTTACTGGCATAACCTGAAGGAGGACAGCCTGCATCTTACGATTGCCGATACCGGTTGGGCAAAGGCCGTATGGGGAAAGATCTATGGTCAGTGGCTGGCCGGGGCAACTGTTTTTGTATATGACCACGAAAAGTTCACGCCTGCGGATATGCTGCAGATGATTCAGGATTATAAGATCACTTTCCTGTGTGCGCCACCGACGATTTTCCGTCTCCTTATTTGTGAGGATATGACCAAATATGATCTTTCTTCTCTGGAATACTGTACGATTGCAGGAGAAGCCCTGAACCCGGCTGTGTATGAAACATTCCGGGAGCTGACAGGGATTAAGCTGAAAGAAGGTTTCGGACAAACGGAAACAACCTTATTGGTGTTTACAACCCCATGGATGGAGCCCAAACCCGGTTCTATGGGACTTCCGAATCCTCAGTTCGATGTGGATCTGATTACACCTGACGAGAGAAGTGCGGAAGAAGGAGAACAGGGGGAAATTGTAGTCCGTACGGATAAAGGTTATCCGGTAGGAATGTTCAAAGGATATTACCGGGATGAGGAACTGACAGAAAATGTATATAACAACCATATTTATCATACCGGAGATATTGCCTGGAGGGATGAAGATGGCTATTACTGGTTTGTAGGACGGAATGATGATGTAATCAAGAGTTCCGGTTACCGGATCGGCCCGTTTGAAGTGGAAAGTGCGCTGATGACTCATGATGCGGTTGTGGAATGTGCCATTACCGGAGTGCCGGATGAAATTCGCGGACAGGTGATCAAAGCGACTATTATCCTGTCGAAAGAGTATAAAGAAAAAGCGGGAGATGCGCTTGTGAAAGAATTACAGGATCATGTGAAAAATGTAACTGCTCCCTATAAATATCCGCGTATTATCGAATTTGTGGATGAATTGCCTAAAACAATCAGTGGAAAGATCCGCCGGGTAGAGATACGGGAGAACGATACGGAAAAATAATTAGTTGTTAATTTCATTTAAATAGCACAGATTGATGAAGTTTTGCGTTTTTTTTAGCTTTAGATAGTTGTTTATTCTGAATATAGACAAAAGAGAATGATGTATGAAAGTAAGGGAAAAGCACTTTCTCTTACTTTATCTTGTTTATTAATCTGTGAAAATTTTGTAAATGAAAGATTTTATTATAACGAAGGCTTTTACTGAAAAAGCCGTATTGGTAGGGTTAATCACTCCCGAACAAAACGAAGCAAAGGCAAAAGAATATTTGGACGAACTTGCATTCCTGGCTGAGACAGCAGGAGCAGACCCGGTAAAATCCTTTTTGCAGAGCCTCCCTTATCCGAATCCGGTTACTTTTGTAGGAACCGGCAAATTGCAGGAAATAAAAGAGTATGTGATAGAGCATGAAATCGGGTTAGTCCTGATTGATGATGAGTTGTCTCCGAAGCAATTAAAGAATATGGAAAATGAGTTGCAGGTAAAAATCCTGGACCGGACTTCCCTTATTCTGGATATTTTTGCACAACGGGCTCAAACTGCGCATGCCCGTACGCAGGTAGAGTTAGCTCAGTACCAGTATTTATTGCCTCGTCTTACAAGATTATGGACCCACCTTGAAAGGCAACGAGGGGGAGTAGGGATGAGAGGGCCCGGTGAAACCCAGCTGGAGACAGACCGGCGTATTATTCTGGATAAGATTTCCCGTCTGAAGAAAAGGCTGAAGGAGATTGACCAGCAAAAGTCTACTCAACGTAAGAACCGGGGAAAAATGGTTCGGGTTGCCCTGGTCGGATATACGAATGTCGGAAAGTCTACCTTAATGAATGTATTGAGTAAATCGGATGTGTTTGCAGAAAACAAATTATTTGCGACGCTGGATACAACCGTAAGAAAGGTAATTATCCATAACCTTCCTTTTTTGTTATCGGACACAGTAGGATTTATCCGTAAATTACCGACTAATCTGATCGAAAGTTTCAAGTCGACACTGGATGAAGTCCGTGAAGCTGACCTGCTGGTTCATGTGGTAGATATCTCCCATCCTAATTTTGAGGAACAGATTGAAGTGGTGAACAGGACACTTCGTGAGATTGATGGCCGGGATAAGCCTATGATCATAGTCTTTAATAAAATCGATGCGTATACCTATGTAAAGAAAGAAGAAGATGATCTGACACCCCGTACGAAGGAAAATATCGATCTGGAGGAACTGAAACGTACCTGGATGAATAAGTTACATGATAATTGTATTTTTATTTCCGCAAAGAATAAGAGTAATATAGAGGAATTAAAAACGTTATTGTATGAAAAAGTAAAAGAAATTCATATTACCCGTTTTCCTTACAATGATTTCCTTTTTCAGGAATATGATGACCAGGAAACGGAGTGAACGTAAAAATATAACAGGGAGAGAAAACCATGCCTTTTCTCTCTTTATTCTCTTACATAAAATAAAAACGGAATGTTTTTCATCTGAAAAAGTAGTCCGGACTGAATTTTTGAACCGATTATAATAACCAATCAGACAATGAAGAAACAACAGATTGTTGTTAGTAAAGACCTGGAAGCTGCATTAAATGAAGCACTGGCAACATGTGATTATGATAAGCTTTTTATTTTAACGGATGAGGTAACGGTTCTTTTGTGTTATCCGTTAATAGAAAAAGTGGCTTCTGAAAAGAAGGCAGAGGTCATTACGATTGCTTCCGGAGATATTCATAAAGATATCATATCTGCTACTCAGATATGGAAATACCTGAGTGCACATGGGGCTACCCGAAAATCACTTCTGGTTAATCTCGGAGGAGGAATGGTGACGGATATGGGTGGATTTATAGCATCCACATTTAAAAGAGGGCTGCCATATATGAATATTCCCACTACGTTACTGGGTGCCGTAGATGCCGCGGTAGGCGGAAAAACAGGTATTAACTTCAATGGTCTGAAAAATGAGGTAGGAGTATTTAATCCTTCGGAAGTAGTATTGATTGATTCTACCTTTTTTAAGTCTCTGGATGACCGGAACCTGCGTTCCGGTTATGCGGAAATGCTGAAACATGGTCTGATCAGCAATGAAAAAAACTGGATTGATCTGCTTTCTTTTGATCTGGAGAATGTGGATTACGATAAATTGCAGGATCTACTGGTTACTTCCGTGAAAATAAAAGAAGATGTGGTAACGGAGGATCCGTATGAGAAAGGAATTCGTAAAGCTCTTAATTTAGGGCATACGGTGGGGCATGCATTTGAAAGTTTCTCTTTTGAAAAAGATGAACCTATTCTACATGGATATGCGGTGGCTTACGGGCTTATCTGTGAGTTATACCTGTCTTCTGTAATTACCGGCTTTCCTGTGGATAAGCTTCGGCAGACCGTTCGGTTTATCCGGGAACAGTACGGAATATACCCGATAACGTGTAAGGATTATGAGAAGTTGTATGAATGGATGAAGCACGATAAAAAGAACGAATCGGGAGTTATAAATTTTACTCTTCTTTCGGATATCGGGCAAATTAAAATTAACCAGACTGCAGATCAGCAACTGATTTTTGAAATGCTTGATTTTTATCAGGATAATTAATTTCTTAATGGTTTATAAGAGATGAAACTATCTGTTGTTATTATAAATTACAATGTAAAATTTTACTTTCTGTTTTCGAATCGAAAGTAAATTCTGAGATGGAAGTATTTGTTGTAGATAATAATTCGACAGATGGCTCTCAGGAATATATTACTTCCAGGTTTCCGTCGGTTATTTATCTCCTGAATAAAGACAATCCGGGATTTGCAACAGCCGCTAATCAGGGAATCCGGAAGTGTCAGGGAGAATATATTCTTTTGCTGAATCCCGATACCGTTTTAGGAGAAAATGTGCTTGAGAATGTGTGTACTTTTATGGATGCACATCCGGAAGCCGGTGGGGCAGGAGTGAAGATGATTAATGGATATGGTGAGTTTCTGCCGGAATCCAAAAGGGGGTTTCCTTCTCCCTGGTCTTTCTTCTGGGAATTTACCGGTATAGCCCGGTTATTTCCTTATTTCGGAATTTTTAGTACGTATTACCTACGCTACCTGAATGCCAATAAGATTCATGAGGTAAATGCTTTGTCGGGAGCTTTTATGATGATAAGGAGATCAGTGCTGGATAAAACCGGTTATCTGGATGAATCTTTTTTTATGTACGGAGAAGCGCTGGATCTTTCTTGCCGGATTACCAAGGCCGGGTTTAAGAATTATTACCTTCCTGAACGGATTATTCATTATAAAGGACAAAGTACCGGACTGATAGGGCTGGAAAATGAAAAAATCCTTTCTGAATCTATGAATCTCTTTTTTGAGAAATATAATCCGTCTCAAAAAAAGCTTTTTTCTTATTTCATGTCGGTAGCCATTCGTTTCCGGAAAATTGCTACAGCAGTTAAAAGAATCACCAATATCCGGAATCGCAAAGAAATTGACGATACGACGTTGATGGAGTACGGAATGTTTACTTACGAAGAGATGATCCAGCAGATGGACGAATCGGAATTTACCGCTCAATACCTGATTTACTCTCCCCGCTCGGGTATGATCGTCGGTTCCCGGAGTGTAGAGAAATGCAGAGAACCTGATGGTAAATAACCTGAAGGCCGTGGGCTGAGGCTTCACGGCTAATGATATGGCGCCACTCCGTGGCTTGTTGGGAAGATAGCTATACACATAATAATATATTTCCACATTATCTTATTATCACATTGGCACATTAGAAAATCTCCTTTTATAAAATCTATTTCCATAAGGGAAACAGTTGCACAAAATGCTCGAATTAGAAGGAAGACAACCTTAAAAATTAATGGCATTGCCCTCAAAGCCGCATAGCGGTGATATATTATTAGCCGTGCTGCCTCAGCCCACGGTTCTATTTGTAATATTTCTCTAAAAGATATTTGAAATTAACATTAAAAGAAATCATAATATAATTAGAGCCCTCCAAATCATTATTTCTCAATTCAAAGGTTAGGTTTTTAAGCTTTGCTTCAAATAAAGATATTTCCTGAGGAGTTATCATTGTTGTCTCTGAAAGGAAAAAAGTAACTTCTTTAATTTCCCCTTTATCAGACATATAAGCAAGAAGTAAAACGGTTTCTTTCCCACTTAATTCTTCGGCTCTTTTTTTTGACCATACTTTTGTTGCAAGAATTGAAACTTGCCTATTATAGTGGAATGGCATAGCTAAGGCAATAGCATCTCCTTTTTCTTCTTTTAATTTTTCAGAAGGCTTGTATTCTTCCAAGTAAAGTTTATTTTTTTTATTTCTTATCTCTAACCAATTTGACCCTTCGGATTTGTTTATCTCATACTTCGATGTATTTTTCCATTGTTCTTCAAGTATTCTTGTCCCATTTTGCGGATAAATAACAAAACAATGAAGAAAAAGTATAAGACAAAAAATGACTGTTTTTTTCATTATAATTTATTATTTATTCATGGTAAATAGTCAGGAGGTTAAAAAACAGCGTCAGCCTTTCTTAGCTACCACGCTGTTTTTTAGTTAAATTATTGAATTAGTTTAGAAAAAGAAATCCGGTATAAAAGAGGGGTATATCCAGCCCCTTCCAAATTGTTATACTGCAATTCTATATTTGCGTTTTTTAATTTTTTTTCTAGTAAAGTTATTTCTTTAAGAGTGATTTTCGTTTCCTGATTTAGGAAAAATATCATTTCTTCAAATTTTCCGGTTTCGGATATATAAATAATAACGCTCAAATTTTCTCCTTTTAATTCATTTATACGTTCTATGCTCCAAACTTCTTTAGCAAAATTATTTAAATTAAAGAATCGTGGAAGAGCACCGGACACTAAGGTATTATAATATTCTTTTTCTGTCGGAGATAAATTAGATTTTTGTAAATGAAGATGATTAGTCTTATTATATAATTGAAACTGATTATATCTTAAATTCTCTGGTATAGAAATTTCATATTCACTATCTTCACTGTTGTACCATTGTTTATATTTATCATATTTTTCCTAAGATGTTGCTGGAATAAAATTAAGTAAAAGGAATAAAATAATATTTTTTTTCATATGTTATTTATATAATATTTTTTTGTAAATTACTTGAAATTTATTATGCCATTTGGCTTTAAATTATAATCAATAGGGAAATTGTAAGTAGGACTTGTCTTTATAAAAATTTTAGTAATATCCTTGTGGGTATCTTTTCCATCCATATCTGGATATCTTTCTTCCTTATCCTTTTTTATGATCTCATTACTCAGATCGTCTTACTCCCTATCGTTCCCATTTTAGGATTTGATTCATACTATTCCTCTGCGGATTCTGATCCGTCTCCTACCATCATTCCTTAACCTTCTGATTCTTAGTAATTTTAATCTTCTTTATAGTTGGATTATTTATGCGCATAGCCTGTTCGATACCAAAAAAAGGTATTAAAATAAATAGATTCTGATTACTTTATTTTTTTATAGAACCCATGGGAAAGATATTAGCAATTTATATTTATTATATTAAACCTATTAAATATAATAAAGGCTACCTTATTTTCAGTAGTCTTTAAAAACTAAAAACACAGGTTTTTATTGTTTTTCAGATAACTATTCTTTTAATAGGAAAGCAAAATTAACAGGGAAAGGTATCAAAATATAATTTGAGCCTTTTAGCTCTGTAGTTCTTAATTCTACTTGTGTATTTATGATTTTATTTTCGAATAAAGAAATTTCATCTGGTGTAATAGAAGTATCAATAGGTAAATAGAAAATTATTTCTTCAAATTTCCCATTATCCAGCATATAAACATATGTCAGTATACTCTCTTTTCCATTAAGCTCATATGCCCGTTGCTTTGACCAAACTTCTTTTACGATATCCCGTAAATTGTAATTTTCCGGAAGTGCTTTTGAGATAGTAATCTGAGGGTTTTCTTCTAACTTTTTAGAAGGCTTGTATTCTTCTAAATAAAGTTTATTTGATTTATTTGTTACTGTGAAACGTTTCAAATCCGGTTTTTCATTAAGGATATATTGAGTCGTGTCAGAGCTTACCCATTGACCATATTTACCGAAATCCTTTTGGCTGAATAATGATAATTGACTAAGAATTAGAAAAAGAACAACTATTTTTTTTCTCATAACATATTTATTTAAAATTTAAAATTGCATCTGGCCTTAAATCATAATCTATCGGATAATCATATGCTGGATTATTTTTTGTAAACATTTCCAAAAAATAATAATATTCTTCCTTCATAGATTCCCATGTAGGATATTCATTTGATCCATTTGTAATATCTTCTAACCAATTAAAATACCTTTCATTATCGGATAAGTTTCCGGATATAGCCCAACAACAAGGGTAATCATTTAAAGCAGTATTGATAATATCATAAAATAACTTAGCTTCAAATTCAATATTAGAATGTCCTTTACCATCATATTTATCATTATAATAAGCCTTAAAATATGATAGAGGCTGCCTTTTCTGACAGCCTCTGGTTAGTTATCCAATAAAAAAGAATTACTCGTAATATTTCTCTAAAAGATATTTGAAATTAACATTAAAAGAAATCATAATATAATTAGAGCCCTCCAAATCATTATTTCTCAATTCAAAGGTTAGGTTTTTAAGCTTTGCTTCAAATAAAGATATTTCCTGAGGAGTTATCATTGTTGTCTCTGAAAGGAAAAAAGTAACTTCTTTAATTTCCCCTTTATCAGACATATAAGCAAGAAGTAAAACGGTTTCTTTCCCACTTAATTCTTCGGCTCTTTTTTTTGACCATACTTTTGTTGCAAGAATTGAAACTTGCCTATTATAGTGGAATGGCATAGCTAAGGCAATAGCATCTCCTTTTTCTTCTTTTAATTTTTCAGAAGGCTTGTATTCTTCCAAGTAAAGTTTATTTTTTTTATTTCTTATATCGAATCGATTTGATCTATCGCGTTTACTTATCTCATATTCAGAGGCCTTTTTCCATTGTTCTTCAAATATTCTTGTCCCATTTTCCGGATAGCTAGCGGAAGAATAAAGAAGAAGCATAAGACAAAAAAAATGATTTCCTTTTCATTGGTTTTTATGTTATTTCCGGCTCTTATCTTTACCCTCAATTAAGAACCGGAAATACAAATAAATTAATAATTCTCTGCCAATCTGGTGAAATTTACATAAAAAGGTAACAAAATATAATTAGAGCCCTTCAGATCATCCGTCCTTAACTGAAACTTCTTTTCTTTTAATTTCTGCTCAAATAAGAAAATTTCCTGTGGTGTGATAGTCGTAGTTTCAAACAATAAAAATGTTATTTCTTTAATTTCTCCTTCATCAGAAATATATACACGAAGAATGATCGTTTCCTTTCCTCTCATTTCTTTGGCACGTTCCTTTGACCAAATTTCTTCGGCCATAATCGGAATATCCTTTGTATAATAAGGTGGCATAGCAGCTTGTATTAGATATTCATTATTTTTTAACTTTTCCGAAGGTTTGTATTTTTCCAAATAAAGTACATTTTCTTTATTCCTTATTTCTAAACGATGTATATCTTCTAATAAAACTACATTATATTTCAATGTATCCGAAGGTATCCATTGATCATATTTTCCAAAAATCTTTTTTGCAAAGAGAGAGGTCGCACTACATAATAAAAAATATAATAAAAGAGTTTTTTTCATATTGGTTATTTATTTAAAAGTTTTAATAAAGCTTCTGGTCTTAATGTATAATCAATAGGATAATTATATTCTGGCCTTTCATTAATGAAAATTTCCAAAAAATAATAGTATTTATCTTCTAAAACTTCCCAACTTGGGTATTCTGTTCCAAAATTCGTAATTACATCTAACCAGGTTAAATAGGAATTAAAATATTCCGAATCTTGAGGAATAGCTATACAACAATCCATAAAAGAAAGAGAATAATGTATATCATAAAACAACTTAGCTTCAAATTCAATATTGGAATGTCCTTTACCACCATATTTATCTATTCCATTATAAAAATGGTGCTGATAGATATGAAAAAAATCTTCTATTACTACCCGGTCTAACGTGACGGCTCCCGAATGCTGAAAATAAAGTACATTCGTTTCACTATTGAAATGGGCAGGACTTGATATTGTTCCATCTATTTTTACATTTGCTACCAATACATAATTATTTATCAAATAATTAAAAAGTTGCTCAAAATAAGGAGACATGGACATAAGGGAACTTATTTTGTTCAATAAATCCTGCATTTCCTTTACCGTCAATTCACTTTTTATGAATATGTTAGTAACATCCTTACTACTCTCTTTTCCATCCTTATCCGAACTGTCCTCTACATCATCCCTGGTGATATCTTCATTCGTTAAGTCGTCTTCTTCCTCATCCCTGTTCCAGGAGTCAGGCCCAGGCCAGTCATCGTCTCCGGAGTCAGGACGTTCACCTACTACTATCCACTCATCCTCCGACTCGTAGGAGGGCCACTCCCCATTGTCATTGAATAGTTCATCTTCCATGGCTGTAACCTGCCCGATAACAGAAAAAGCTATTAAAAGTAAACAGATTCTGGTTACTTTATTTTTTCTTTTCAACCCCTTTTCCATTATTTAATGATTTTTATGGATTCGTTTATCTTTTCACCTCTTATCTTCAACAGGTAATTTCCTGGTGTTACAGATAAGGCCGGTATGATAACCTCATTCTCTCCTGATGGATACTTGCGGTAACTGCTGCTGTATATTTTTTTTCCTCCCATATCATAGATTTCCAGCAGAATTTCTTGTGGCTCCTGAAGGGAAAGGAGGACAAGCAGTTCATCCTCAAACGGATTGGGTGATACGGATACCCTATTTTCTTTCTTTTCTGTTCTTTCCGTCAGGGAAGTTACCACTTCTCCCTTTTTCAGAACTACAAAGGCCGGAGGATGGTAGCTACGGGTTTTTTCACAATAGGTTATCAGGTTGCCGGTAAGGAACTCTTCATTCCCGATGGTTTGTATCGTAAATTTTCCGTTAAGGATATCCACCAGTTTTAGCCTCCATACTTTTGTATCGTCAAATATCCACAGGGAGTCAGTGAGGGTTGCTTTCACGGGCAGGGAAAGGGTATCGTCCTGTATCCAGCTCCCTATCAGCCGGTTCTCTTCTGAGATATGCCAGGATGCCTGTATCTTCATTTCCGATTCGGCTCTTTTTCCGGACCAGTCATAATACATTATCTTTCCTTCCCACTCTCCTTCCAGCCTTTCCGACGGAAGCGGTGTGTTGGTTACGGCTTTCCACTGATCGGGAATCAGTTGGGAAACCGGGTCGGCATTCCCGGACCGGAGGTTTACCTGACTTAATCCGTATGTATTTATATTTTCTGTGTATAGGATAAAATCAATTGCCCTGGAAAGCCCTTTTTCCGCAGCCTTCCTTATCCAGGACATTCCTTCTTCCACATCACGCTCTACTCCGTACCCTTTCATATACATCAGTCCGACATAAAACATAGGTCCGGCGTCTCCCTGCTCTGCAAGGGGAAGGAAGTAGGAAAGGGCTTTGCCGTAATCCTGTTCTACGCCCATTCCTTTGTAATAGAAATATCCGATAGTATAACCGGCCCGTATATCCCCTTGTTCCATTGCTTTGGTAAACCAGGAAAAAGCCGTGGTAAAATCCTGTTCTACACTATGTCCGTAGCGGTAACATGACCCTACATTATAACTGGCCCTGGGATACCCGCCTTCCGCAGCCAGAAGAAAATATTCCATTGCCTTATCATCATTTTGTTCTACCCCCTTGCCTAGTTTATACATCATCCCCAGAGCATTCAACGACTGGGAATCTCCTTCTTTCGCCAGCCGTTCAAAAAGGGTATAGGCTTTTCCGTGGTCCATCGGAGTATAATAGCCGTTCAGGTAAAGATAAGCCCATTTAAACATTTTATCCCTGTCTTTCCGGTTGCTTTTTTGTCCTGTTTGTGCAGGAAGAAAATTAAAAAAGGTTGCCCCTATAAGTATGCATACCCATATTGTTCTTTTCTGTTTCATCTTGCTTTTTGTTTTATGCCTTTTGTGTTACCATTTGTAATTATTCTGGTGGGGCTTACCATTATATTTTATCTTCTGTTGCGCATTGGCTTCCTTCAGGGATGTCGGTTCAAATCTTTTCAGTTGGGCAATATTTTCCTTCTGTTTTTCAATATCGTATTTCTCCCAGGCATACACTACCTTTTCTGCCATCAGGTATTCGAAGATCTCTTCCGTAAATTTCTCCAGCTAGCTGTCGGAATACTTGCCGGTCCTGCGTAATACCTCAATCTTTGCTTCCGTTTTTTCCATGACTTCCGTGTGGGAGCTGGCACGCACATACTCCCGTTTCTGAAGGTTGGAAAGTAAATCCATAAATGCCATGTTAAAGTTTTTGCGTGCTTCATAACTCAACCGGGAAGTTTCCATTTGATCCTCCACGTGATAGAAGGCAGAATCCATTGCTGCCGAATAGACTTTATACAGGTTTTTCAGGGCATTCAGCTGGCTGTCGTCCAGATTTACCATGCGGGTGATTTCCAGAATTTTAAGAGGGAGCTTTTCTTCTTTATGCTGGCGGGTTACCCGCAGGTATTCCTCTTCCTGCTCGTTCGTAAGAAGTTTTGTCAATTTCTCATTAAACTCCTGCCTTGTATCCCGTAGCAACCTGGCTGCAACCTCTTTGTCAGGAACATGATAGATGGCGGAGTCCGTTTTGAGCGCATATTCATTATATATCTCTTTCAGTTGTTCCAGTTGTCCGGTTGTAAGGTCTACCATCCGGGTTATTTCTGCCAGCTTCTGTGGCAGTTTCCCTTCTTTGTGCATAGTGGTTACCTGATGATATTCTTCCTGTTGAACTGCAGAGAGAATGCCACTTAATCCTTTGTTGAACTCCTGCCGGGTGTTATACAAGAGTCGGGCTGCCTCTTCCCTTTCTGTTACTTTATAGATTGCGGAATCTGTTTTTGTGGCATAGGCTTTATATAGTTTTTTTTAATGCTTCCAACTGCTCCGGGGTAACGTCTACCATTCTGGAGATTTCGGCAATTTTCAGGGGTAAACGTTCTTCCTTGTGCCGGGTGGTTGCCCGGAGATATTCGACTTTTTGTTCTTCGGAGAGCAGGTTTATAAACACTGTGTTGAATGTATTCCTGCCAGTACGAATCAACGCTGCAGCTTCGTCTTTATTATCCACTTTGTAAATGGCGGAATCCATTGTGGCGGCGTATTCTTTGTACTGCTGCTTAAGGAGGGTAAGCTGGCTTTCGTCCAGTTCCACCATTTTGGTTATTTCCGCCAGTTTCAACGGAAGCCTGTTCTTTTTTTCCTGGGCACATAAGGTACCGGCACATGCCAACAAATATACTGCCAGCAATAAATACATTCTTCTCATATTTTTTATTTAAATTTAAGTAAATAATTTTTGAGACAAATTTAAAAGAATAGAGATGTTGTTATGTGTAAAAATTGATGGAAAAGGTGAATGATTTGATGGTTTTTTAATATGTCGATGACATACGCTGGTATCATAAATACCTGATAATGTTGTTTAATTGAATCTTTAAGGGAAATGGCTGAGGAGAAAAGTAAAGATATCTTTATTGATTGGTTAATTAAGCATCTGCAAAAAAATATTCATTTACACAAACAATTTATTGGGATTTATTTTTTAAGAAGGAAGTAGCTATTTGAAAAATATTGTTATTGTGCGAATGGTTCTTATTATCGTCTGACTTATTGCTTTTATATTGTTATTAATCAGGTATATTTTATTTATAATCGATTACTTTTCTCTTTTTGTTTAAATGATTCGATGTTTTTACTTTATCTTTTTAAATGGAATATACACAGAGAATTTTAGAGAGAGATACATTTTTTCTGTTTCCAGAGCAATAGGTTTAAACTAATTCTGCTAATTATAGGAAATGTACATTTACTTCTTTATTAGTAGACATATAGTGCTGGCATCTGTATATATTAATGAAAGGGGTGTATGAATCCGTTTCCGGCGGAAAGAAAAAAGAAATTCAGTCCGGAATTCAGGCAATTCTTTCGTTAATCGTTAAAGCTAGCTGAAATACCGAAGCGTAGATGGAACGGATTAATCGGATAATGTGGTAATGAGAAATATCTTCCTGATCCCTGATTGATGTGGTAAGCCATTAAAAAGAACCGGGTTTTTTTCAGATATAGATTAATATAAGCATTCACCAGCGGATAATTTCCTATTTCTACTTCCTTCTGAAGATAAAACTGGGAAGTTGCAGGCTGGTATGCGGGTGCATAATAATTAGTATGGTATCTGACGTCTGCTCCTAACTGAACCCGCAGAACTCGGGCAGCAGTAAACCATAGGTAAGCATTGCTATATAAACTAAGTGCCGGTAATGGTAAAATCTCTTTGTTGGAAGTTGTCTGGTATACGATCTCGTTATCCCAATGCAATACTCCCAATGTAAAATTCTGATTTAATTTAGCCGAAAATACCTGTATGTTTTCGCTGGTCTGGTCCGGTACGGCCATTTCGTTGAAATAAATGTAATTCTGCAGGTTTTCTACTCCGATATCCAACTGAAAACCACGGGTAGGAACAGAGAAAATTCCACCTACACGTACCCGCCTCTGATCATGAAAGTTATTCTCCCACCAGAAGAAATTAGAGTGGTATTTTCGTTGGTAAAAAGTCGGTACCAGATTATAAATATGTCCGTATGCATTCAATCGGATAATATCTTTCCATAGACGGAATGTAGTCTGAGCGTTCCCTGATATTTTAAATTGTCCTATATCATCCCCTAATATCCCTAATTCCCCCCTCAGGTCATAGGTCAGTAACGTCCCCTGACGTTTGGATAGTTCGGCCCCTACATAGGTTGCATTTTCTTTATAAACACTATTCCACATGGTATTGGATTCCCGGTTATCTCTTATTTCAGGAAAATAGTCAATCAGGTCAATATCCTGTTTTTCTATCAGGCGGTAATTACGGATTTCATTTTCTATAAACACGCTTAAACCGGCTTTAGCATATTGGTTAAATCCTTCCAGAAGGGAAATCCCGAATGTATTTCTTAACGCGAAATATTTTGTCGAATCATGTGTCGCTGTATTATTTAAGATAGGATCCGGAAAGTAATTTGCCGGAATATTCGATCCGTTAAAAAAACGAGAGTCGTACGTATACTTTACCGTATGGATAAAACTGGTCACCGGAACAAATTCCATTGTCCTTTCTGTCGGACGATAAATACTTCCCAGGGAATCTTCTTCGCTTTCAAATACTTTTCCCTTTACTGTCAGGTCCGAGCTTAATGCATCAATCTGATTAATCGGTACTCCGGCTGTGGAATCAGATATTTCCCTGTAAAATCCGATATTATACCTATGATTAAGGAAGAGCTGCCGGTCTTTTATCCGGTTTCCATAATTGGAAAGTCTGACCGGTATTTCTTTAGAGCCTATTTTTCGTTTGGAACCATTCGCGTCTTCGGGATTAGTGATATCCGTGTCGTTTTCAATACCACCGTTTTCCTGATTATTAATATTATCTGCTCCTATAAATGCATGTAACACATATTTGTCGGAGAGGTAATTCGTAAAGAAAACAAAATCCGTTTGTTTGGCTGCCTGATTTTCATAAAAACCGCGGGCATATACATAATCGAAATATCCTCCAAGATTCCATTTTTTATTGACATTGGCAGAAAATATACCGGTCAGCCGTTCTTCTTTGTTCGTATTTCCTCCCCCCCAGGTATAAGTGAGATTAGAGTAGGGAATTTTTGTATTGGTAAAATCAAAATTACCCGGACGCTTAATAAATGGATAAAACCCGTCCTTAAATATAAAACGATCTTCCAATGGTCTGTCAAAAAAGATTTTTGACTGGCCGGGTTGCATCAAATTTCCTGTATATCCGTACGCTGTACTGAATCCGTCAGGAATTGTCCGGTTCTGAAAATTAAGAATAATCGTATCAAATGGGGTAGGAGTAATGTTTCCCAGGCGTTCGGAAATTTTCCAGGAAACAATGGGAATCGGGTCGTTTTCAGTTTGTGCGGAAAGATTCAGCACACAAAAAACGGAACAAATTAAGATAACTAAAAACGCTTTTCTCATATCAGAGACAAAGATACAATCTATTCAAATTCAAATTAGAAAAGAAAAATAAAATTTTATAAAACATGATAATAAATAGTATTTTTTATAATAAAACAGGTCGGTTTCCTTTATTTTAATGCTAATAATGGGAATTAAGGTATTGCTTTAATTCCTATTGAAATTAAAATATGAGAATAAAAGAAATATACTTATAGATCTATGAATACATGGGTAGTTCTTTCCTTAGTCCTTTCTTCCTATCGAATCGGAAATAATTTCTTTTTGTTTTTAAAGGAATATTCTTTAAAATCTTTCTAATATAAAAAGAGATTATATTAATAAATTGAAAAAGTATTGTCAGTTGTTGCTTTTAAGTGAACTTTCCTGATAACCGGGGATTGTACTAGTATTAACAGAACAATCTTTTGATTTTACTGAATAGGCCTTACAGGACTAGTATACAAATAGAGGATTATTATCTCCGGGTATTTGTTTATCATATCCGGAAAGTTTATTTATAAAAATCATTGTTCACTTATTTAACTGAAAAATCCGATCTGTTTTTAATGAAAAAACAGAAGGATTTGTGATATAATTTGTAGAAAATTATGATGATTTTGATATTACTTTTAGGAATAAGTTTATTATTTATAACCATTGGTTGTATTATAAATGTCAGCAATGCACCTTATCTTCTTCACCATTATCAAAAGCTGAAGGAGGAAGAGAAAAAGCAGTTTGACCTGCAGGCATATACCCGGTCATTCAGAAAGTATCATTTATTTTTAGGAATAACGCTACTTTTTATTACCATGGCTTTGGTTTATTTGTTCGGATTAAATGCGGTTTTACTTTTATTTGTTCTTTATCCTGCTCTTGCCTATAGTTCTTCTATCTGGAGCAATACAAAGTATTTGAAAATATTTAATAAAAGATGGGACAGGATTCTTATTATTAGTATGCTTCCTATTCTGGCAGTATTTATATTAGGATTGCAGGAGAATAAACTTAATTTACATCCGGATAAAATTAAAGTCGAAGGTTACCACGGAGAAGAGATAGCTCCTTCGGAAATCAGGTCGGTGGAACTGGTCCATCAGCTTCCGGAAATTCGTTATAAAAAGAATGGATTCGGGATGAAACGGGTTAGAAAGGGATATTTTAAAACAGGAGATTCGGAAACAGTAAAACTGATTTTGAACACAGATAAAAAGCCTTATCTTCTTTTTACCAAAAAGAATGGAGAGCGGATTTATTTTTCTGCTAATGAAAAATCCAGTGCAGAACTTTACAGAGAATTGAAAGAGAAAATGCCTGGCCTGCAGTACAAATAAAAAGCCCGTCTCCTATTCGGAGAAAGGCTTTATCTGCAAAAGAAGATGGATTAAAGAGCATTTATTTCTTTCAGGACATCATTTGTTTTGCGTACCGCATCCGCACTTTTAGCAAATAATTCCTGTTCTTTCTCATTTAATTTGTAGTCAATGATTTTCTCCCAACCATTTTTGCCGATTACAACGGGTACACCGATACAGATGTCATTCTGACCGTATTCTCCTTCCAGAGCTACACAGCAGGGAATTACTTTTTTCTGATTTTTGATGATAGATTCTGTCAGGTAAGCAGCAGCAGCTCCCGGAGCATACCATGCAGAAGTTCCCAGCAGACCGGTTAAGGTAGCTCCACCCACCATGGTATCGGCTACCACTTTTTCCATTTTATCAGCAGGAAGAATGGATTCAACAGGTACTCCCTTGTAATTCGCAAAACGAGTAAGAGGAATCATCGTTGTATCACCGTGACCACCGATAACCAATCCTTCCAGTTCGTTCGGATTAGCCCCTAATGCCTGGCTCAGGTAGCATTTGAAACGAGAACTATCCAATGCTCCACCCATACCGATAACGCGGTTTTTAGGCAATCCTGTTACTTTTAATGTCAGGTAAGTCATTGTATCCATCGGATTACTTACAATGATAATAATTGCATTCGGGGAATATTTCAATACATTTTCTGCTACGCCTTTTACAATACCGGCATTTACACCGATTAGTTCTTCACGGGTCATTCCCGGTTTACGGGGGATTCCTGAAGTGATCACTACTACATCTGAATTTGCAGTGGCAGCATAATCGTTGGTTGCACCTTTAATAGTAGAGTCAAATCCTAATAGAGTAGCTGTCTGCATCATATCAAGCGCTTTCCCTTCTGATAAGCCTTCTTTGATATCCAATAATACGATTTCGTCTGCTACTTCATTGAATAACATTACATTTGCACAGGTTGCACCTACATTTCCTGCTCCTACAACGGTTACTTTTGACATAATGGTTTGTGTTTTATTAATTTATAAACAAAATATCTTCTGATAAAGTCATCTGAATTTTCAATACCGGATGTTAAAGAGTAAAAGAACAGATTGATTTTTTCTCCTTTTTATTCTTCTTTTATCCGGTGTCAGATTTCGTTTTGGGTTTTCCAAAGATATGGATTTGTCAGCTAATTTTTCGGCACACAAAATTACAACTTATTCCTTTTACAGAGGATAATTTTGCTACTTTATTTGAATGGCTTAACAATTTTTGTATTGTATCTTTTTTGAGCCGCAAATAAGAAGTATTTATATATTTACTGATTCATCGTCTTCATTGCCTTTTAAGGAAGGAAGGCTGAGATGATATTTAACCGATATGACACGGGTAAGAATAACCGTTGAGGCGGCAACTATTTGTGTAAGAACAGGACTTACCCCGGTTTGCCGGCATAGGATAAAAACAATGCCTCCTATTACGCATGCCATTGCGTAAATATCTTTTCTGAAGATTAAAGGAATTTCCCGGATTAATATATCCCGCATGATACCTCCTGCGGAACCGGTAATCATTCCCATCATGATAGCTACCCAGAAAGGAAATTCCTGTTGCAGGCTTTTTTCAATGCCTACCACAACAAATAGTCCGAGTCCTACGGCATCGAAGATGAAGAATGTATTGTTTAACCGGACCAGGTGTTTGCTGAATAAAATCACACAAACCAGTGCAATAGCTGTTACAATAAGGTAAGAAGGTTGCTGCATCCAGAAAGGAGTAATGCCTAATAATAAATCACGGATTGTTCCTCCTCCGATTGCCGTCGTAAGTCCGACAATATAAGCCCCGAACCAGTCAACTTTTTTTGCAGAAGCCAGCCGTATGCCACTGATGGCAAAAGCAAAAGTTCCTATATAATCGATGATATCAACAAAGTACATACTGCTTTTTCTGCATTTGGCCGGAGTTGGTTTCAGGAATAATTAATCCTTTCCTTTCTGTAATCCGTACGTTTTATCTCTGAGAAATTGTGTATATTCTTTCAGGTCTTTATACTTTGCCTGTTCTTCTACACTGATTATTTCTCCGAAAGTTATTTTGAACGTCCTGCCTTTCTTATTGAATACTTCATGGCAGAGACGAAGGGTTCTTAGTTTCCAGCTTACCAGACCAATGAGATTATAAAAAGTAGAATTATATCCGTGAAAGAAAACAGGAATAACCGGTACTTTTGCTTTCCGGATAAGCCGCATAACCGATGGCTGCCACTCTCTGTCTACAATCTCAAGGCGATTATTATACTTAGATACAGCGCCTGCCGGAAAGAATCCGAGCGGATGCCCTTCTTTCAGGTGGGCAATACATTGTTTCACTCCTCCTACACTGGAATGTTTATCTTTTGCTCCGTCATACGGATTGACGCCTATGAAATTAGGCGCCATCGTTTTAATCATATTCAGCATCCAGTTTACCATCATTTTATAATCCGGGCGTTTGCGGGCAATGATGTCAATTGCCATAATTCCATCCAATGCTCCATATACATGATTGGATACTGTAATGAACGCTCCTTCGGGAAGATTGTTTAGTATTTCCTCGTTTTCGATGGAATAGGTTACTTCCACATCCTTAAGTAAACGTCGGGTAAATTCTACTCCCTCATGTTCTATAGAACGCTTATATACCCAGTTTACTTTGTTTAATCCGGTAAATTTCATAAGAAAATCAGCTAATTTTATTCCGATCTTCTTGCTGAATACAGGATGTATTTTTTTTAAGTCTTCAATGTCTATTACGGCGGGTTTTCTCATTTTTGCTGTAAATGAAAAAGGTTGCCCAAGAATTTATCTTGTAACAACCCTTATTCGTTAGACGTTATTTCATTTAGTCAATAAAATCAACTGTTTCTTCTCCTATAATCTGGCGAAGTGTATTTTTCAGTTTTATATACTGGATAAACAGGTCATGTTCTGCTACTGTTTCGTAATCTGTCATCGGACTCTTGAAATAGAAAGACAGCCAGGTCTGAATACCGGAGAATCCACAGCGTTGTGCCAGGTCGGTAAATAATACAAGGTCAAGACACAATGGTGCTGCTAAAATAGAATCACGGCAAAGGAAATCGACTTTCAATTGCATAGGATAGCCCATCCAGCCGAATATATCGATGTTATCCCATCCTTCTTTATTGTCTTTTCTGGGTGGATAATAATTAATCCTTACTTTGTGATATACGTTTCCGTACAGTTCAGGATATAAATCCGGTTGAAGAATGTTATCGATTACAGAAAGTTTACTTTCTTCTTTCGTTTTAAAAGAACCCGGATCGTCCAGTACTTCTCCGTCACGGTTCCCCAGAATGTTGGTAGAGAACCATCCGTTCAGACCTAACATACGTGTTTTGATCATTGGAGAAAGGACTGTTTTCAACATTGTTTGCCCGGTTTTGAAATCTTTCCCGCAGATCGGAACGTTTTTCTGTTCGCACAACTGCCAGATTGCCGGCATATCAACAGTGAGGTTCGGTGCACCGTTTATATAAGGAACACCTTCGGAAATAGCTGCATACGCATAAATCATGGAGGGTGCGATCTGGTCGCTGTTGTCTTTCATTGCCTGTTCCAGTTTTGCCAGGTCTTTATGTTCTTCTCCTAAAGGTAGGAATACTTCTGTACTTCCACACCATATTACAACCAGACGGTCACAATTATTTTGAGATTTGAAATTACGAATATCTTCTTTTACCTGTTCCGCGAGATCCCATTTTGTTTTTCCTTCTTTTACCCAGGTACCGTGCAGACGTTTTACGAAATTCTGGTCAAAAACGGCTTTCATCGGTTTTATCTGCACCAATTCGCCTTTTACTCCGTCAATATCTTTTGTTTCCAGTACTTCTGCATGTTTTGCCGCATCATATACATTATCTTCGAAGATATCCCATCCACCGAAAACGATGTCGTTAAGATCAGCTAACGGCACTACGTCTTTAATTTTAGGAAAACGGTTCTCATTCCTTTTTCCCAGACGCATGGTTGCCAATTGGGTGATAGATCCGATTGGTTTAGAAAGTCCTTTACGTACAGCTAAAGTTCCTACAATAAAAGTTGAAGCAACCGCTCCCCCAACACCTACAACCAAAACACCAAGTTTACCCCCGGCGTCTTTGACTTGAATTTTTTCCATGTTAGTTCTTTTTAAAAATATAAAAGATAGTTAATTTCCAATTATTATTAATTAGTTTACCCGGATACTTAAAAATATAATTTTTTAAGAACCATGCAAATGTCGTTATTTTTCAATAAAGTTGTTTTTCTTTTCTCTAAAAAATGAGAAATAGTTTGTAAAAACTCCCCTCAGCAATCGTTATGAATATAAAAAAGATTCTGCAGGATGTCTGCAAATTCTTCTTTTTGAGTTTCTGTAAGTGGTTTCTTTTCCAGCTTTACCGGGATTTGATTTTTTCCATCCGGGTTTATCCGGACTCCTTCCAGCATTGCCGGCTTTTGGTGAAGAAGCATCACTCCGGTAAATAAATATTCTACCATGCAATACCGATTTTCTTCTTCATTAAAAGAAATGTTAAGTTCGATCCAATCTTCTTCATGGTCGTATTTATACATTCCGATTGTATAAGGATTTCCACCGCAGGGATCTTCTATTGCCAGATACATTGTGATATTATATTTTCCGTTTATGGAACCTTTATATAACATTTGTTCCGGCTTAGATATCTGTGAGAAAACAGGAGATAGAAAGCATAACAGAAAAAGAGAAAAGAAAAGATACTTTTTCATATTCAGCTACTTACTTATAATATTTCCTTTAAGTCCGTAAAGGTATAAATTATTCCGGAAGCAACGGGATTTTCCGTATTTTCTTTCTCATCCCAGCCAATTCCTTTTAACCAGATGGTTTTACATCCTGCAGAGGTTGCAGGTAAAATATCCTTTGTATAAGAATCTCCTACCACTACTACATTTTCAGCAGGTAAATTCAGTTCGTTTACTCCTAATGTGAAAATAGCCGGATCGGGCTTACGGACATTTACGATGGCAGATTCAACAATGCTTTTGAAATATTCTCTGATACCGAAATCCTCCAAGACTGTTTCTACATTTCCGTAAAAATTAGAAACCAACACCATGGGGTATTTTTCGTATAAATAGTTAAGTACAGGGATGGCGTTCGCAATGCTTTCTTTTACAAATCCATAACAAATCTCACTGATGGGCTGAGAATAATTTTGTGCTTCAGAAGACAAAAAGAAGTTTTCTTTAAGATAATTGATTTGCAGGCTTGTTTTTTTTAATAGGAGTTCATAGAAATTATCTTTCTCTTCAATTACTTTATGAGTAGCTAAATACCGTTCTCCATATACATAGGCTTCCCTGAAAGCTTCTCTGCTTACCGGGACATTCACTTGCTGATAAGCATCCCACAATACCTCGGCCCAATGTTTGCCATTTGTATCAATCGTAGCCCCATAATCAAATAAAATTCCTTTTATATTTTCTAATTTCATGCGTAATATATAATATATTCCCAGATGCTTTTCAACATCTGTTTTCTTCGTTTTTATTGTAATTGGGTTGTTCTATTTCTTTCTGGATTATTTTCTCTTCCTGAATCATCTTATGATAGGAGTGATTTTTTGCGGGATGAATTTTAATCAAAACCAGTCCGATAAGTATCCATGCCAATTCCCTGACCCGGGTGATTAAGCTTACGGAAACCCCCAGTCCCAGCGGAAGAGAAAAGCTGGTAAGCGCTAACGCAAATCCGGCTTCCCGAGTTCCCAACTGCATAGGAGAGAAAAAGAATATATTTGCAAAAAGAGAAGAGATACCAATAATGATGATACTATCAATAAATGTAACCTCCTGTCCCAAGGCAGTAAGAATAAAAAAAACTTCCAGTGCGCTGAGAATTCTGGCAAAAAAATCAAACACCAGTGCTTTATAAAAAGCTACCGGGCGATTGTTATGTAATTCGGCTATTTGTTCATCTACCCGCTGTAAATTATTTTTTTGTTTTAAGACAAATTTCCTTGCCCATTTCTTGACAACCGGTACTTTTTGTAAGCTTTGTAAAATATTCAGAATAAGGCCTTTTTTATATCCCCTGAATAGTAAAAATATCAACGTTACACATACAACGAAAACGACAATAAGAGAGGTGGTCAATCCTTTCTGGGTGGGAATAAAAATAAGTACAAGCGGGATTGTCATTAACCAGTAAAAAAAATGGGAGAGGAAATGCATCATGGCATAAGCAATTACCGAAGAAGTTGCTTTGGCTGTCCCAAGGTTTTCCCGGATTTCCATGATCTTGTAGGGCTCTCCGCCTACCAGGCCTCCGGGCGCAACATAATTCAGTGCGTATCCGCTTATTGTTAATTTCATTACCCGCAGGAATGAAATCTTAGTCTCCTTTTTATCTTTTATAATCGTATACCAGGAAAGGGCATTGAAAAAATAAATGGGAATCCAGATGCCGATAATAGCAAAAAACCACCATCCTGTCTTTGCAATATTGCTGGCAATTACGTCTATACCTATCTTATAAATCATAAAACTAAAGATAAGTAAACCTGCAATAAGAAGAATATTACGTAGTCTTTTAGCCTTCAATTTTCTCTATTTTTTTAGTAAAACCCTTGCAAAAACCTTCATGGGTGCGTACCATGTAAATGAGCATTATATTCAGGACTGTAAGCTCAAATGCAAAATATATCCATACCTGATTAAGAAATAATCCTACAAATAAAGCAATTACTCTGGTATTAAAAGAAAGCATATTGGTATATTTCATCAGAGGTTTACTCTTTGCGCGAAATTCTGTTTTAAACCATTCCGGAACATTTTCTTCGTATTTCGCCTGTAGTACTTGTAGCATTTTTTGTAATGCCGGAGTTGATTTCTCCTGGGTGATGGTATAATTTCTATAGAAAAATAAAACGATTTTATTCCAGAAATCTTTATTCCAGGAGAGCGTATTGTATTTCTCTGTCAGTTTCGTTGAGTTGTCTACTTCGCTTCCTGATTTACCTTTCAGGAACAGAAGATGAATGTTCCTATAATAATCTGCCATGGCAGCCTGTTTGGAGTGGAAGAATCCGGCGGTTAATGCTAAAGGCCACACAATATACCAATCAAAACCGGCATTCTGTAAACGCAGGCATAAAGCAATATAGATAGAAAAAAACCAAAGATCACCACATACTCCATCCAGAATCCGTCCGAAATTTGAACTCTGTCCGGTCATTCTGGCAAGTTGCCCGTCTGCACTATCATAGGAATTTGCCCAGATAAGCAATAACATTCCGTATATATTAATGAGCAGATTATCATAATAGAACAGGATTCCTGCTGCAACGCCGATAAATATGCTTGCAATAGTTACTATATTCGGCGTAATTCCAAGCTTTCGGAAGAGGAGTGCCCAGCAATATCCGATCGGTCGATAAAACCAGATATCAATAAATTCTTCGGTATCTGCAGATTTGAGTGTATCTTTAAAAGAAATCTTTTTATTTTCCATTCTTGAATGTAGGTTTCCCTTTTTAGAAAAGGGTTTTTGTTTCAACAGATGCTTTTTTCAGGCATTCATTATAAATACAAGTTGCAATATGTGGAGAAGCAAGTGTGCGGCAGGGAGCAAAACTGGGCCAGTCATTAAAATCAATGATCTGAATATTTCCTTCTGTATCTACAATACAGTCGCCACCATATATTTTTATGTTTAACGTTTCGGCTGTTTTTTTACATATTTCTTTTAAATACTTGATGGAAAAAGAAAAATGTTGTGCGTCCCCGTTCTGTTGTTCATTGCCGAATTTGCTATGATTCCGGTCTCCAGGATAAAACCAATAGAAGAAGTCAGAATCATGAACACCATAAAATTTCAGCAAATCTCCCGTTAAATGCTTGTTTACCACTGCTCTTTCGATTCCTCTGAGATGAAACTCATTAATAATATTACAGGCTACTTCCAGACTTCGTGCGTAACTCACGTCTTCCCGGTGGATTGCATGGCAGTCCGCTCTTTTTATCCAGTATTTTCCTGCGTTTAAAGTTAGGAGAAGTTCTGTGGCGTCTTTATCTGTATCTACTATCACACTTTGAGGGTGCGGAATGTGGTTCCCGACTATTAAGTTAGTCATTTTCTCACGCATACAGTTTGTTATACCATATCCGGAGTTAATAACGACATGTCCTTTATCTTCTAATTCCTTCAGCTTATTTATTGTTGTAAAGTCACGGGCCATATTGAAAATAAACTTCTCGGAAATCACATTTCCGATAAATTCTTCTTCCGTATATTCGTTTACTATACAACCCAAAGCACGGAGTTCTTTTGTCGTTTCATTAAAAATTGCAGCATCATTTCCGATGTGATTCGGGGAAAATATACTGCCTCTTCGAACTCCTGCAATGATCATTTTTCTCATTTATTTCTTTTATTATTCTGTCCGGATAAATTTTTCCGCCTTATTTATATCTTCCACATGGTCCACATCGACTATTTTATCAAAAGGATATGCTTTCAGCAAAACCCCGGCTTCTACCATAGCCTGTTGAAAATTCCGCATTCTGGATATCCCTTTTTCTACTGCTTCCTGAAGCAACGGAAGAACGTTGGGTGAGAGGCAGTATATCCCTCCTGATACGAATTTACTGTTTGGCTCTGAAGAAAAACCTGTAATAGTCATTTCTTCATTTGTTTTTACATACAATGGCTTTTCATCATCAATATAATCAGTCACTGCCATTAACCCGTCTATCTCATTATTTCTTGAAAATTCACTGATATAGCCGGAAAATTCCTTTTCATGAAAAATCGTATCTACTGTGGTTAAGCAAAACTTTTCTTCTTTTAAATAAGGCATTAACTCATAAAAGCTATGCATGGAACTTTCCGTGGATTTGACAATAACATTCAAGGGAACCGGTAATTGTAAAGATTGCAGATGTATCTGCACTTCCTTCATGTATTCGTTTACAATAATAGCGATAGAAGACGCTTTATTCCGAACAAATATATTTATTAAACGGTCGATCATGGATATGCCATTTAAATGCACCAATGGCTTGGGAACACTTATCCCTTCCTCCACTAAACGGGATCCCTCTCCTGCTGCTATAATAGCATACTTCATATTCTTTCCGGTTATAAATAAAGAAATAGCTAGCTAGCTATGCTATTCCTCGTTATAAACTATCTCTATCTTTATTTTTAATTTCTAATTATACCACATAAAAACATGGGAAAAGAGATCTTTCCTATACCAGGGAGACCTTATTCCATAAATATTTAGCAAGAGCTAAAACAAATAACGTGCAAAAGTCTAAAAAAATGTTATAAAATCAAATAATTAAAGGCTATTTAACAATTGATTTCTTTATTCATCAAGAAAAATCCGAATGAATTTTTTTTATATAATTACTCCGCTTCCTAAACAAAGTCTGGATTCCTTATCATAAATAACACCGAACTGACCGGCCGCAATCCCCTGTATTTTTTCTTCGGACCGGATGGTATACAGATCCCCTATCCTGCTCAATTTCCCTTTTGTAAACTCAGGGGTATGTCTGACCTTAAAAGTAATTTCCTTTTCTCCTTCAAAATTTCCCCAAGGGTCTTCGGAAATAAAATTAAATGCTCCTAGGTTTATGGTTTTTCCATATTGTGTTTCCGGGTCGTATCCGTTGGAAACGTATATCAAATTCTGTTCAATGTCTTTTTTAATGACAAACCACGGACCTCCGCTTAAGCCAAGTCCTTTTCGCTGTCCAATGGTATGAAACCAGTATCCTCTATGTTTTCCTACTTTCTTCCCGGTTTCGAATTCAACAATATCTCCTTCTTTTTCTCCTAAATATCTCCGAATAAAATCATTGTAATTGATTTTGCCTAAAAAACAGATTCCCTGACTATCTTTTCGGTGGGCACTCGGTAACTTTTCTCTGGCTGCAATTTCTCTTACTTCCGATTTTAGAAGGTCTCCGATAGGAAATATAAGTTTGGAAACCTGCATATAATTTATTTGTCCCAGAAAGTACGTCTGATCTTTTACTTGATCTTTCGCCGTGGATAAATAAATTTTATCGTTAATCTCCGTAGTATTGGCATAATGTCCCGTTGCAATTTTATCAAAATCTTTTCCCCATTTCTGTTCGAAGGAACCGAATTTGATAAGTTTGTTACACATCATATCGGGATTAGGTGTTAACCCTCGCTTTACGGCCTCAATGGTGTAACTCACTACATTTTCCCAGTATTCTTCGTGCAGCGATACAATCTCAAACTTACATCCGTATTTTTTTGCAATAAAAGATGTAATTTCAATATCTTCTTCCGAAGGACAGTCTATGTATCCCTGTTCATCTTCCATCCCTATTCTTATATAAAATATGGTCGGATCATAGCCGGCTTCTTTCAATCGGTAGGCTACTACAGAACTGTCTACGCCTCCCGAAATTAATGCAGCGATATTCATGTCTTATTTTTCTCCTGTATAGTTTAATCATTATCTGTACCCTTCGGAAATTTCTTCCTGTAAGATTACTTTTATTTTTTCATCTTTTGATAATTTTTTTCTGATGTAAGGCGTGAATATATTTTTTTTTGTATGCCATAAAAGTATGTCTGCCTCAGGAAAATATTCTTTTATAAAAGGATATGTCGTATAACCGGATGATAAATAGTTCACTTTGCTTCTTAAAAGAAGGGAATCTATCTCCTTTGCATAGTTTAAAATTTCCTCTTCCGTGAGCTTGTAAAGATTAAAATACGGTAAATAAAAACTCGTATTAAATCCGAAATCGGTAAAAGCTTCTAAAAGTTCAGGTTGAGTGGATTCTATGATAATCCGGGATGGATGAATTCCGTTTTCAGTTATAATAGAAACTAGGCAATCATAAATCTTTGTATAGTTATTTTTATTCAGGTTTTTTATATCCAGCCAGAAATAATGCGCATCCTTATTTGTCACGTATTGGAAAAAAGTTTGTAACGGGAGAGCAGGTATTTCCTGGATAGCATGTGAAACATATAAAAGGTTTCTTTCCGGATCATAATTAATATCTGTTTCCAGCCCTTTGTATTTGCTCTCCATGATAGAAAGCCTTTCTAAGGTATTTACCCTGTGAAGCCAGTATTTATCTTCATAAAATGCTGTAGAAGCATACGTAGTACCTTTCGTTTCCAGTTTAGGAAATGACCGGATAATTAATAATTCTTCTTTCCAGGAAATTTTAAAAAAAACAAATAGGATAGCTAGGATAAAAAGGAAAAAGAAGAATGTCAGTACGGCCTTTTTCATTGGGGTAAGAAAAGACTGTCTCAATAGAAATAAAACCGGAAGGTATCCGTATTGAGACAGTCCTATTCCAACTATTATTTATTATTGATATAATTTACAATCCATTCTCCTACTTCGGAGGTTTTATAAGCTTTTCCGGTCGCAATATCTTCCGTTACCACTCCTTCTTTCATCGAAGCGTCCACTGCTTCTCTTATCAAGGCACCTTCTTTCTGCAAGTCAAATGCATATTCGAACATCAGGGCAGCAGAAAGAATAGTTGCCAGCGGATTGGCAATATCTTTTCCTGCAGCCTGCGGATAGGAACCGTGGATCGGTTCGAAAACAGACGTATGAATACCGATGGATGCAGAAGGCAGCATTCCTAATGATCCCGTAATTACAGAAGCCTCATCCGTCAGAATGTCGCCGAACATATTTTCCGTAACTATTACATCGAAACGTTTCAGCCATTGTACTAACTGCATCGCAGCATTATCCACAAACATGTATTCTGTTTCCACTTCCGGAAATTCTTTCTCTATTTCCTGTCCTACCTGTCTCCACAATCGGGAAGTTGCCAGTACATTTGCTTTATCTACAATGGTTAATTTGTTTTTCCGTTTTTTTGCATAAGAATAGGCAAGACGAATGATACGTTCTACTTCTTCCCGGGTATAGACACAAGTATCATAAGCCGTGTTTCCGTCTTCTGTCCTTCCCTGAGGACGGCCAAAATAGATACCGCCTGTTAGTTCCCTGATACACATAAAATCCGCACCGTTAATTAATTCATCCTTTAATGGCGATTTATGAATTAAAGAAGCAAAAGTTGTCACCGGACGAATATTAGCATACAAGCCTAATTTTTTACGCATTGCTAATAATCCCTGTTCCGGACGAACTTTAGCGGACGGATCGTTGTCATATTTAGGAGCACCGATAGCTCCGAACAATACAGCATCGGATTTCATGCAAAGTTCATGTGTTTCCTCGGGGTAAGGATTCCCTACTGCATCAATAGCAGATGCTCCCACCAATGCTTTTTTATAAGTTAATTCGTGATTGAATTTTTTACAAATAGCTTTTGTAACTTCTAATGCCTGAGCTACTATTTCTTCTCCTATTCCGTCGCCGGGTAATACTGCAATATTTAAATTCATTTCCTGATTATATATTTACAAATTTGATTTTATTGGATAGATAAGCGTTTATTATATAATAAAATACAAGTTGTTCAAAATAGCTATTCCGAATAACTTGTATTATAACAGTTATTCTTACAATCTTTTTTTAATGGCTTTTGTTTCTTCTTCGTATCCTGGCTTTTCCAGCAAAGCAAACATGTTTTTCTTATAGGCTTCTACCCCTGGCTGGTCAAAAGGATTTACATCCAGGATATACCCACTGATTCCACACGCTTTTTCAAAGAAATAAAGTAACTGCCCGATATAATATGCATTTAAAACCGGGAGTTCGATATGAAGATTCGGTACTCCTCCGTCAATATGAGCGATCTGGGTACCCAGTTCTGCCATTTTATTTACATAATCAATCCGTTTTCCGGCAAGGAAGTTAAGACCGTCCAGATTCTCTTTGTCACTTGGAACTTCCAGTTTTTTGTTTGCTTCTTTTATAGAAATGACTGTTTCAAAGATAGATCTTTCACCTTCCTGTATCCATTGTCCCATGGAGTGTAAGTCGGTAGTAAAATCTACGGCAGCCGGGAAAATTCCCTTGTTTTCTTTTCCTTCACTTTCTCCGTATAATTGTTTCCACCATTCGGAAACAAAGTGTAATTTAGGATGATAGTTTACGAGGATTTCTATTTTTTTACCATTTACATATAATTCATTTCTTACCGCAGCATAAAGAGCAGCCGGATTTTCAGCAAAAGGAGTTTCGGTACCACATAATTTTTCCATATCTACGGCACCTTTTATTAACTCACGGATATCAATGCCTGCTACTGCAATCGGCAATAAACCTACCGGAGTCAATACGGAGAAGCGGCCACCTACATTGTCCGGAATAACAAATGTTTTATATCCTTCCTGAGTGGCAAGTTGCCGTAACGCTCCTTTGGAAGCATCTGTAATGGCAACAATTCTTTTCTGTGCTTCTTGTTTTCCTATCTGTTTCTCAAGTTGTGTTTTTAGTAAACGAAAAGCCAGTGCGGTTTCTGTAGTCGTTCCTGATTTGGAAATATTGATAATTCCGAATTGCTTGTCCTGCAGATATTCGCTTAATTCTGCTAGGTAATCTTCACTAATGTTGTTTCCGGCATATACCATAACAGGGTTTTTTCTTTCTTTCTGCAACCAGTCAAAACTGCCGGATAATGCATCGATTACAGCTTTGGCTCCCAGATAGCTGCCACCGATTCCGGCAACCACTATCACTTCACAAGCCTGACGCAATGAATTGGCAGTTGCCTGAATATCTTTTATTAACTCTTCAGAGATAGACGAAGGAAGAGTTACCCAACCCAGAAAATCATTTCCTTTGCCTGTTCCGTCCTGTAGCTTCTGATTCGCTGCATTTGCTTTGTTTTCATATCCGTACACCCGGTCTTTTGCTATAAAGCTGAATGCTTTTTCGATGTTTAATTTAATATTTTCCATAATTCTTCAAATCACAATGTTGAGTTATATTATCTTAAAAAAGCCGTTAATTCTTTTATCTCGGAAACAGGGGATTTCTTTTCATAAAGTATTCCATATACCGCATTCAGAATAGGCATCTCTACTCCATACCGGTCATTTATCTCTTTTATGCATTTCGTACCATAATATCCTTCTGCAATCATCTCCATTTCAATATGAGCGGTTTTTACCGAATACCCTTTTCCTACCATAGTGCCAAAAATACGGTTGCGACTGAAACGGGAATAGGCAGTTACCAGTAAATCCCCCAGGTAAACAGAATCACACACATTTCTTGTTAATGTATGAACAGCATGCAGAAAGCTGTCCATTTCCTCTATTGCATTTGATAAAAGGACAGACTGGAAATTATCTCCGTATTTTAATCCATGGCAGATACCACATGCAATTGCATATACATTTTTCAGTACGGAAGAATATTCTACTCCTAACACATCATCGGAGATTGAAGTTCTCACAAAGTGAGAGTTTAACGTTTTAGCAAAACATTCTGTCCGATTCTTGTCTGTGCTGGCAATGGTAAGATAGGACAATCGCTCGAAAGCTACTTCTTCTGCATGGCAGGGGCCCCCTAATACGGCAATATTTCTGGCCGGAATTCGGTAGAATTTTGCAAAATAATCCGACACAAGCATGTTTTCGTCCGGAACAATCCCTTTAATTGCGGACACAATAAATTTCTCCGAGATATCCTGATTTAGTTTTACCAAATGCTGTTTCACAAAGGGAGAAGGAATCGCGAATATCAAGGTATCCGAATTTTCTACGATATGATTTATATCAGAAGAAAAATTAATACGATTGGTATCAAATAGAATACTGGTAATATAAGAAGGATTATGTCCCAGACGTATAAAATCTTCCAGTTGATCTTCTCTACGCATATACCAATTGATCTTCTCATTATTCATGAGGAGAATCTTAGCAATGGCAGTTGCCCAGCTCCCTCCACCTAAAACGGCTATTCTTCCTGGTATGTTCATAAGCAAAAAATTGAAAAATGTATAGAATTGCCTGATTAGTTGATGCTCCCTACCCAACCGGTTACTTCCTCTACGGTCGGATTAGCCAGCTCCAATTTGTATTTCTTATTAATGCCGCAAATATCCTGATGCAGTTTCTGCGGATTTACATCTTTCATATCTTCTACCAATAGATAGCCTGCTTTTTGAAATACCGGGACCCATTCTTCCGGTATTCCTATGGCCATATATTTTTCTACATTGTCTTTTTTCTGTACTTTCTCCGGTCTCATCTGAGGAAAAAATAATACTTCCTGAATAGTATGCTGTCCGGTTAACAGCATCGCCAGTCTGTCCATTCCGATTCCCATGCCGGAGGTCGGAGGCATTCCGTATTCCAGTGCGCGGACAAAGTCCATATCGATGAACATGGCTTCATCATCTCCTTTTTCACTTAATTTTAGCTGTTCCTGGAATCTTTCCAACTGGTCAATCGGATCATTTAATTCCGAGTACGCATTTGCCAGTTCCTTTCCATTTACCATCAATTCAAAACGTTCGGTTAATTCCGGATTATGACGATGGCGTTTACAAAGTGGAGACATTTCTATCGGATAATCCGTGATGAAAGTCGGCTGGATATATTTCCCTTCACATTTTTCACCGAATATTTCATCGATAAGTTTCCCTTTACCCATAGTTTCATCTGTCTCAATATTCAGTTTCTTACATACCTCACGGATTTCTTCTTCATCCATAGAAGAAATGTCAAATCCTGTATGCTCTTTAATGGAATCGATCATAGTGACCCGTTTATAAGGGGCTTTGAAATCGATGGTTTCTTCTCCTACTTTTACCTGGGTTGTGCCATTTACATCCATGCATATTTTCTCCAGCATATTTTCTGTAAATTCCATCATCCAGTTATAATCTTTATAAGAAACATAAATTTCCATAACCGTAAATTCCGGATTGTGAGTACGATCCATCCCCTCATTTCTGAAGTTTTTGGAAAATTCATATACCCCTTCGAATCCACCTACAATAAGCCTTTTCAAATATAATTCATCGGCAATCCTCAAATACAAAGGAATATCCAGTGCATTATGGTGAGTTATAAACGGGCGGGCTGCAGCACCTCCGGGAATGGATTGTAAGACCGGAGTTTCTACTTCTACATAATCAAACGAACTGAAATATTCCCGCATGGAATTATATATTTTGGTCCGTTTCAGAAATCTGTCTTTCACTCCTTCATTAACTACCAGATCCACATACCGTTGACGATAGCGTTGTTCGGGGTCTTCGAATGCGTCATAAGCAACCCCGTCTTTATATTTTACGATTGGTAACGGACGGATTGATTTTGAAAGCACAGTAACTTCCGAAGCATGCACACTGATCTCTCCCATCTGGGTGCGGAATACATATCCTTTGATTCCGATAAAGTCACCGATGTCCAGCAACCGTTTGAAGACTACATTATATAAATCTTTATTTTCGCCCGGACAGATTTCATCCCGGGAAATATATACTTGAATCCGTCCTTTGGAATCCTGCAACTCAATAAAAGAAGCTTTTCCCATAATCCGACGGCTCATGATTCTTCCCGCAATAGATACTTCCCATTTAGCTCCGTCATCCTGGAATTTTTCCTTTATCTCAGTCGAAAATGCATTGGTTACATACTCGGCTGCCGGATACGGATCAATTCCCAGTTTTTTTAACTCATCGAGATTTTGACGACGGATAATTTCCTGTTCGCTTAATTCTAAAAGATTCATATAAAAAGTTCTAAATATAACGATAAGCAAAAATATGTGGCATAATATTCTTGCTCTATAGTGTTATTTTTCAAGAGATTTTATGATAAATAAAACCTAAATTTCGGCAAAAGTACAAAAATACACGATATATAAGGAGAAAATGAAAAGGAAATGTTATTTTCCGCTATAAAAAAGACTTTTAGAATGAAAAACCGGAAAATAATTAAAGGATCGAATAAGAACTTTTACCTTCTTTTAGCAAAAAAGTCTTTCAGTAATTTTTGTGCTTCCTCTGCTAAAATACCTGGCTTTACATTGCATTTAGGATGAAGAACAGCCGGCGCAAATTTCCGGTAACCTCTTTTTTCATCTGTTGCTCCGAATACAAGCATCGGAAGTTGACTCCATCCGATAGCGGCCGCACACATAGAACAAGGTTCCAGCGTCACATATAATGTACAATCCGTAAGATATTTTCCGCCAAGCACATTCGCCGCTGCGGTAATTGCCTGCATTTCCGCATGTGCCGTTACATCATTCAATGTCTCTGTCAGATTGTGCGCATGGGCAATTATTTTTTCCTGCCATACAACGATTGCGCCTACAGGAATTTCTTCTTTATCAAATGCTTTCTGAGCTTCGGATAAAGCCTGTTTCATAAAATATTCGTCATTAAGAGACATAAGCGTATACGAAAAAAAGGTAAAATTTATCCTCTCATTTCATGTTCACTGAAAAGAGTCGGATAGTCATCTGTGAGACGTTGAAAAACTGCATGTATAACGGTATCTCTTACCCAATGGGAACGATTTGTGATCTTATATTTCGCCATATAATGACAAATCGTTTTGTACTCCTCATCATTAAACATAATGGTTACTTTATGTTTTCTGGGTAAAGGATAACGGTTTTTCCTTATGGTAGGCTTTTTCTTCATTTCTTTGCAAAAATAGAGAACTTCATTATATGATAAAAGAAAAATATATATTTTTGTTTCATATTCATCTATCAAATGGCCAGACATAATAAAACAGGAGAAGAAGGAGAATTGCGTGCAACGCTTTATTTAAAGGAGGCCGGCTATCATATTCTACATACAAACTGGCGGGTCGGACATTATGAACTGGATATTGTTGCAGAAAAAGATAATCAACTAGTCATTGTAGAAGTAAAAACCCGTACATCGTTGGAATTCGAAATTCCGGAAGCCGCTGTCGGAAAAGGAAAAATACGACGGATTGTTTCAGCGGCCGATGAATATATGCAGATAAATAACATGGATCTTCCGGTACGATTTGATATTATTTCCATTTATAAAAATAATGAGAAATATGAGATAGAGCATATTGAAGATGCTTTTTATCCTCCGATTATGTAAAAGAAAGTTATCCGGACATGCATTGTTCTCTACTTAGGATTTATCTACGGTTGTATTGCCGGTTATAGGATTGTCCCTTGTGTAAATCGTGTCCTTTTTTATTTATCAGATTGTTATGCCGTGTCAAATTTTACTTTTTTTGACTCCGTCTAAAAGGTGAAATTTAGAAATAAGCTATAAGCCAGCCATAAAGTTAACAAATAGGTTGTCTTTAATTCTTTTATCCTATATTTGAACCCGTTTTATAGGTTACCTTTTATTTTAAGAACTATATATGGGAACTATTATTTTGTTTATTCTTATTCTTTATTTTGCTTTCCTTACATGTATCTCTTTTTTAACAAGTAGAAACAATTCAGGTAACGATGCTTTTTTTCTAGGCAACAGAAAATCCCCGTGGTATGTGGTTGCTTTTGGTATGATCGGTTCTTCCCTTTCGGGAGTAACCTTTATTTCAGTACCTGGCATGGTACGGGAAACGGATATGACCTATATGCAGATGATCTTTGGTTTCTTCTTCGGATATGCTGTTATTGCCTTTGTATTACTTCCTCTATATTATAAACTTAATCTGACAACTATTTACGGATACCTTGATCAGCGTTTTGGGAAAAGAGCTTATAAAACGGGAGCTTCTTTTTTTATATTATCGAAAACGATTGGTGCTGCTGCCCGTCTTTATCTGGTTACTTTGATTTTACACAAACTGGTTTTTAGCCAGTGGAATATTCCTTTTTATTTAGTGACACTGGGAATTATCGGATTAATCTGGATCTACACTTTCCGGAGTGGAATTAAAACAATTATCTGGACGGATGCCTTACAGACATGTTGCCTGATTGCTGCTTTAATTCTTATTATATGGCAGGTGATTAATAAATTAGGGATTGACTTTTCCACTTCTTTTTCTCTTATTTTCCAAAGTGAATACTCCCGTATTTTCGTTTTCGATGACTGGATGTCAAAACAACATTTTGTAAAGCAGTTTTTCAGTGGGGTATTGATTGCGATTGTAATGAATGGACTGGACCAGGATATGATGCAGAAAAACCTCACCTGTAAAAACCTGAAAGACGCTCAGAAAAACATGCTAAGCTTCGGATTCCTGTATATTCCCATTAATTATCTGTTTTTATGTTTGGGGGTCTTATTGCTATTTTTTGCTTCGAAGTTTCAGGTTGCTTTACCCGAAAAGTCAGATGAGATTCTTCCTTTACTGGCTTCGGAATATTTAGGATTTCCTGTCCTTGTCTTTTTTTCTATTGGAATTATCGCTGCTGCTTTTTCCAGTGCCGACTCCGCATTAACTTCTCTTACTACAACAATCTGTGTCGATCTGCTGGATATTAAAAAAGCAGATGCCATACAATCGGTTAAAATAAGAAGAAAAATTCATTTATTAATCAGTTTTCTTTTCCTGTTTGTCATCTTAATAATTGACAATGCCGGACAAACCAGTATTCTGAATACCATTTATAAGGTAGCTTCTTATACCTACGGTCCTTTATTGGGAATGTTTTTCTTTGGATTGTTTACTAAGATTTCCGTTAAGGATAAAAACATTCCCTTCGTTTGTATACTTGCCCCGGTCCTATGCGTTGGACTGGAGTTGCTTTTGAATTACTCTTTCCATTATCAGGTCGGAAATGAAATTCTTCTGCTTAATGGCCTGTTGACTGTAATCGGTTTATTGAGTGTATCTGTTTTCAAAAGAAAAAGCAAGTCAAAAATATTTCAGAACAGAAAATAAATAGGGAATTAGGTTAGCTTTATTAAGAACCTGTTCAGGGGTAATTTCGCTGATTAGCTTTTCTTTTTTCAGAAAGAATTCTCTTAAACGTAGTGTTTTTACTGTGTTTCATAAGGTATATTAACATATTTGTTTTTATTAAATCTTATGCATTTTTATGGGAAACAGGCTCGTTACTTATTAAAAATTCACTCTCTTTTAGTCCCAATCCCATTTCCTCAAGACCTTTTAAAACGTTCTTTACAAAAATTGTGTGTTTCTGATGAACACACAATTTTTTTTCTCCTTCCTGCTCCCCTATCTTTGCAGGGATCATTTTAATAAAAAACCTTTGAAGATGCAAGTTAACACTATTACAAACTTAAAAAATACATTCCCTGTGTCTATCCCATGTGTTCCCGGAATAAAAAAAGAAACGTTTAAAAGGATTACTCTTTCCGGGAAAAAGAATAAAATGTCCCTAAGGAAGAAATAATAATTTCGACACCATATATCTTTCGGTCTGCAACTCCTTTGATAAAGGGATCCGGAGGATAAGCAGAGCGGGTAGTGCCAGTGGGCGCTATCCGCCTTTTTTTGCCCTGAATTATGTTAAAAACTCCGGCGAACTCTTTGCAGGATTCATTTGACCTCTGCAAAGAAGTCGGGTGATCTCTGCAAAGAAGTGGGGTGACCTCTTTAAAGAGGTAGGGTGATCTCTGCAAAGAGGTAAGGTGAATCTTGCAAAGAGGTGAGGTGAACACTGCATAGAGATAATTTTGAGGCAAAAAAATGAAAAAAAGGTGTTTTTTTGACGGAAAAAACTATTGATAACAGTGTTTTTTTGTCTTTAATTAAATAAAAATTTATATTTTGTAAATCTTTGTTTAATTGTAAGCATGAAAAATAATCTTATACGGAGCTATTCAGGAGGCATTTTCCGGGAATTTCCATAGAACGTTACCGGAGTGATGGATTTGTTTTAAGCGAACGGGAGTTCCGGTTCAGGAAAAAAGGAGTGACTTTTTATTATTCGTTCGGTAACGTCATGGTTTTTGACCTAATCTCACTTTTGACGAAAGCAACAAGGAAAGGTTAGACAAGAAATAACGATTCGGTTAACAAAAAAGCGGAAAGGAGTTATCTACGGTTAAATACCCAGAGGAACAGGGTTTGCTTCCGATAAAATAATCAGTATCCATAAGCCTTAATCGGTTGATAAAATCTTTCTTTTTCATTCTTTTATAATGTATAAAAATAATATTTAATAAAATAAATAAGCAAAAACTTAAATACAAACTTGTTGGATTATTCCAATGTTTTTGAAATTTTATCGATATTCAGGCTACGTGCCATGGCATCAAATATTTTTTTGTAAGTCCCGTTCATATTGTAAATTTCCGTATGTGTACCGTATTCCAGTATGCTTCCTTCTTCCATTACATAAATACAGTCCGAATCGATAATCTGGGAAATACTATGAGAGATAATAATGACCGTGCGGTTTTCCTTAATAGCATCCAGGCTGTTCTTAATCTGCTCGGTGGAAACAGCATCCAGGCTGGCAGTAGGTTCATCCAGGAAGATAATCGGCGGGTTTTTCAGGAATAGCCGGGCAATGGCTATCTTTTGCTGTTGTCCTCCCGATAATGCCAGTGCAGATGTTTGATATTGCTCCGAAAGTTCCATTACCTGGTCATGAATGTAAGACCTTTTGGCTGCATCTACAATATCTTCATAAGTAGCCTCCGGATTTCCATAACGGATGTTTTCTTCAATAGTACCGTTGAATATATGGTTTTTCTGTAAAACAAGGCCAATTTGGTCGCGTAGATAAGTGGTGTCATATTCCTGTAAAGATACTCCATCCAACAGGATTTCTCCTGAGTCCGGATGATAAAATTTATCCAACAGATTAATCAGGGTGCTTTTCCCGGCTCCGGAAAGCCCCACCAGGGCGGTAATCTTATTGGGGTGAATCACCATATTAATATCCCTTAACGTCTGTTTCTGGTTGTCAGGATAGGTGAAGTTGACATTCCTCAGTTCAAATTTCCCCTTTATATGCACTGGTTTATAGCTGCCGGATGATTCTGTCTGGTGGTCTGCCTGTAAAATATCAAAAAATCCTTCCGAATAGATGAGTGCATCGTTCATCTGGTCATAGATCCGGTGAAGCTGACGGATGGGAGCCGATACGTTACTGAACAACAGGATATGAAACATGATAGCCCCGATAGACATTTCTCCGGATAACACAAAATAAGCTGTAAGAATGATAATCAGAACAACTCCGATTTGCTCGATAAAGCTCTTTAATCCGTCAAACACAAAACTGATTTTCCGTATTCTCATCTGGGCTGATGTAAGGTCGTTCTGCAATCCCAGTTGTTTATCTGCCTCTATGTTTTCGCGTATAAAAGACTTTATGACAGTGATGGATTCCAGTATACCTAATATTCCCTGGCTTTTATTTTCCCGGAGGCTTCGGATATTTCTCCTTGCCTCGCTCATTTTCCGTGCCTGCACAACACTTATGTAAAAGTATATGGGGACAATACAGAGCGCTACCAGCCCCACATAAAAATTAGCGTTGAACATCATAATAAGGGCTACAATGGCATTGGCAAATAAGGGGAGGATATCAATAAAGAAATTCTGTACCAGCCGGGTAATGCTTTCTATTCCCCTGTCTATCCGTGTCTGGAGTTTTCCGGGCTGGTTTCCTCCGGAGCTGAAAAAAGCAAGTTTATATGTCAGGATTTTTTCAATAACCGTCTGGGCAAGGTCCCGTGAGATATAAATCCGTAGTTTCTCTCCATAGAACCGCTGTCCGAACTGAATAAACGAATTCAGGATTTCTTTCCCGATAAGAATGATGGAAATTATCAGCAGGATATGTAATCCTTCCTGCAATCCTTTGTTTTCCGAAAGCAGGAGAGTAATTTCATCTACCGTATAGCGTAATACCCACGCATTTACCTGAGCAGTAAGAGAGCCGATCAGCGTTAAAGTCAACGTAAGTATTACCAGCCAGCGGTAAGGTCTTACATACGGGAGAATATTTTTGAATAACTGGGGTAGAGACATATTTTATAAACATACTAAAAAGTTGAATGTTCAGAAAGTATTCTCTGAAACCTGCTGCAAAAATAAGTATTCTGAAAAATAAGAAAGAAAAACATACAGATTCAAAAGAAAAACCGCGAATCGGATTTTATTATTTAACTATTCCGGATTTCAAAAATTGCTATAACAAGACGTTTTTTTATAAAATCCTTTTAAAAAGATGGAAAATAGATTTGAACTCTTTTCCCGATTTCGGATTTATAAGAACAAATTTTCTTGTCTATTGTTTACTTATAACAAACAACGATTTTCTGATAGATAAGTTTCATAACAAAAAAAGATATATTATGCCTTTACATGTAGTCAGATCAAATTCAAAGAAAAACGAAAGCGTTTTTGATGCGTATACGCAGTCTATTTCGGAGGAACCGATTCCGAAATATAAGTTGTGTGATCAACCGAATGACCCGAAAGTGGTAGAGGAACTGATTCTGGATGAATTGTTACTCGACGGGAATGCCAAGCAGAACCTGGCAACTTTTTGCCAGACGTATGCGGATCCTGAAATTCACGAACTGATGAATAAGTGTCTGGATAAGAATATGATTGATAAGGATGAATATCCGCAAACAGCAGAAATTGAAAACCGCTGTGTCCATATTCTTGCCGAACTATGGAATTCTCCGGATAGTGCCCATACGATCGGTTGCTCTACAACCGGATCCAGTGAAGCGGCAATGTTAGGAGGATTAGCATTGAAATGGAAATGGCGGCAGAAAAGAGAAAAAGAAGGAAAACCTACCGATAAACCCAATATTATTACCGGACCGGTACAGATTTGCTGGCATAAGTTTGCCCGGTATTTCGATGTAGAAATCCGGGAAATTCCGATGGAACATGACCGGTTACTGATGACGCCGGAAGAAGTAATTAAACGCATTGATGAAAATACAATAGGAGTAGTTCCTACTTTTGGGGTCACTTTTACCCTTCAGTATGAGGATGTAAAAGCGGTGAGTGATGCACTGGATAAATATGAAAAGGAAACAGGCATGGATATCCCTATTCATGTAGATGCGGCCAGTGGTGGTTTTATTGCTCCTTTTCTTCAACCGGATATTATATGGGATTTTCGTTTACCACGTGTAAAATCAATCAATGCTTCCGGACATAAATACGGTTTATCTCCTCTGGGAGTGGGCTGGGTGATATGGAGAGAAAAAGAAGATTTACCGGAAGATCTGATTTTCAATGTAAACTACCTGGGTGGTAACTTACCTACTTTCGCATTGAATTTTTCTCGTCCCGGTGGGCAAATTATTGCCCAGTATTACAATCTTATTCGTCACGGAAGAGAAGGATACCGGAGAATTCAGCAGGCATGCCTTGATCATGGTGCTTACATTGCCGAAGAAGTAGAAAAACTGGGCTTATTTGACCTTCTTTATGATGGTAAATCGGCTCTTCCCGGAGCAGCCTGGATGCTAAAAAAGAATACGGATCCCGGATTTAATTTATATGATCTCTCTGACCGGATGAGGATGCGTGGCTGGCAGATTGCGTCTTATTCTCTGCCTGCTAATTGCGAAGATATGGTTATTCAGCGAGTATTAGTCCGTCATGGTTTTAGCCATGATATGGCGGAATTGCTGATTGAAGATTTGAAGCGTTGTATTGCTCATTTACAGAAGCATCCGTTAGAAATAAGTTCTACGGAAAAAGAATCCTGTGCTTTTCATCATTAAAAGGAATCATATATTGTAAAAATAATTGGGTGCTTTGGTTGTCAGGCGGATAAAAAGAAAAAATCTTTTTATCCGCCTTTATTAATTGCCGGTTAAATTTAGGGGATAAATTATCTTTTAAATAGTGATAATATTTATTAAAGCTTAAAACCAATTATTTTTCCATTTGTTTTACATAACAGGTTTATAAAATAATAAAAAATAAAATAGAGTAGTTATGAAAGATTTAGCAAAACGCAATGAGTATAGAAGAAACTTCCCTGCTTTTATGGGATCCATCTTCAGAAATGATTTTTTTAATAACCTGGCTGATTCGGATATGCCTGCTGTAAATGTGAAAGAAGGAAAAGACGAATATAAAATAGAAGTTTCTGCGCCAGGCTTCCGGAAAGAAGATTTTAACCTGAGTATCGATCATAATGTAATTACCATATCTGCTAAAAAAGAAGAAACAAATGAAGAAAAAGACGACCAGGATAAAGTCCTGCGTCAGGAATTTACCTCTTCTTCTTTTAGCCGTAGCTTTACACTTCCGGAAGATATAGATACTGAAAAGATAAGTGCTGCACAGAATAACGGAGTATTGGAAATAAAACTTCCTAAAATGGAACAGGCTCCGGAAGATCAGGTGAAAAAAATAGACATTCAATAATATTCCTTAAGGTATTGTTGAAACTTTATGCTCATAGTTTATCCTGCCCGGGGATAAACTATGAGTATTTTTATGTTCTTCCGGGAATATTCTTTTTCCCTCTACTTTCCTCTAATTATTCCCCCAGTTCTCTCTGTCCAGGCTTCTGTAGTTAATAGCTTCTGCAAGATGATGAGGGAGTACCTTGTCCTTTTCATCCAGGTCCGCTATTGTCCGGGAGACTTTCAGTATCCGGTCATAAGCCCGTGCAGAAAGATTTAACCGATGCATGGCTGTTTTTAACAGCTCCAGTCCTTCTTTGTCAGGAGAAGCATATTCCTGCAGAAGCCTGCTGGACATTTGTGCATTGGAAAAAATCTCCGGTAACTCTTTAAAACGGTTATTTTGTATACTTCTTGCTTTAATTATTCTTTTTCTTACCTCAGCGCTTGATTCTGTTTTTTCTTTTTGTGAGATTTTTTCAAAAGGTACCGGAACAATTTCGATCTGGATATCAATCCTGTCCAGTAAAGGTCCGGAAACCCGGTTTAAGTATTTTTGTACACTCCCGGGTGGGCATACACACGACTTCTCCGGATGATTATAAAAACCACATGGACAAGGATTCATGGATGCAATCAACATGAAGCTGGCAGGGTATTCTACAGAAAAGCGGGCTCTGGAAATGCTTATTTTTCTGTCTTCCAGTGGTTGCCGCATTACTTCCAATACACTACGGGTAAATTCCGGAAGTTCGTCAAGAAATAAAACTCCGTGATGTGCAAGAGAAATTTCCCCTGGCTGGGGATAGGTTCCACCTCCGACCATTGCTGCGTCTGAAATAGTATGGTGAGGAGAGCGGAAAGGACGGTTGGTAATAAGCGCAATTTCTTTTCCGATTTTACCGGCTACCGAATGGATTTTGGTTGTTTCCAGTGCTTCTTCAAGAGTCAAAGGCGGCAGGATAGTGGGTAGCCGTTTAGCCAGCATAGATTTTCCTGCTCCGGGTGGACCTATCATAATGAGATTATGACCTCCGGCAGCAGCGATTTCAAAAGCACGTTTTACATTTTCTTGTCCTTTTACATCTTCAAAATCTATATCATATACGGACTGTCCGGCCAGAAAGTCTTCTTTCGTATTTGCAATAGTTTCCGTAAGTGTTTTTTCTTCTTTAAAAAAATCGATGACTTCCGTTATATTCTCTACTCCATATACCTTTATTCCATCTACTACTGCCGCTTCGCATGCATTTACCCGAGGAATAATTATCCCTTTGAATCCATCTTCTTTGGCTTTAATGGTAATAGGAAGGATTCCTTTTACCGGTTTCAGGCTTCCATCTAACGATAGCTCGCCCATTAATAAATAATCCGGAAGTTTTATCGATGGAATTATTTCTGCGGCCGCAAGAATACCTATCGCCAGTGGAAGATCATAAGCAGATCCTTCTTTCCTGATATCTGCGGGTGCCATGTTTACGATAATCTATTTCCGGGGAAAAGAGTATCCGCTTTGTTGCAAGGCGGAAATAATTCGCTCATGGCCTTCCTTTACTGCATTATCCGGTAGACCAACGAGAAAAAATTTAATTCCTTTGTTGCAATTTACTTCAATTGTTACTAATGCGGCATGAATTCCTTGTAATGCTGCGGCGTATGTTTTAACTAGCATGCAGTGATTTTAGTTTATATCATATGATGAACAGGGACAAATGTAGAGCTTTATTTAAATTATTTTTTTTCTGATAGTATGAGAAAGGGAACGAATATTCTTTTAATAGATTGATTTATAGGTAGGTATTTGTTTTTATAAGTTTTATTTTTAAACTCCCAGTGTAAAAAATGAATTTTATGTGGAAAGATAAGGGAGAGGAATTCTTTCGGTTTACCATCTTTTTTAATTAACAGGATATCTTTTATCCTTTATAGATAAATAGATTACCGGATGGGTTATTTATAATCGTTATAAATTATAATAAATTCCAATTAATAATAATTATTATTTAATAATAAGTTTTACTTTTGCTATGTAAAAGAATAAAATGGAGAAGAGCAAAAAAGTTTCTCTGGAAGAAATCAGAGATATGTTTACCCATAAGGGAATAAAAGTCACTCCTCAGCGAATAGCTGTTTATCAGGCGCTTTCCGGGTTGAGTCATCCCAGTGTGGAAGAAGTTACCGAAGAAGTGCATAAAACTTCTCCTACCATTACAGTTGCAACGATTTATAATATCCTGGAAAATTTCTGTGATAAGGAGATTATAGTGAAAATGAAAACTACTTCCGGAAGGATGAAGTATGAAAATCATAATCAGTTGCACCATCATATTTATGATGAAGAGAAAGATATGCTGGAGGATTATTATGACGAAGAATTAAATCAGCTTCTTAAGGAATATTTTGAAAAGAAACAACTACCGGATTGGGAAATTCTGAATTGTCAGTTACATCTTCAGGGAAAGTATAAAACCAAAGAATAATTTTTATTTTTAAAATAACGAATTCTTAAACTCAATTTAAAACAAAGAATTATGAGCATTAAAGGAACACGTACAGAGCAAAACTTATTGAAAGCTTTTGCCGGAGAATCTCAGGCCAGGTCCCGGTATGTATATTTTGCCAGTGTAGCGAAAAAAGAGGGATATGAGCAAATCGCTGCAATCTTTCAGGAAACAGCAGAGCAGGAAAAAGAACATGCAAAACGCTTTTTCAAATTCCTGGAAGGTGGAATGGTGGAGATTACAGCCACATACCCGGCCGGAAAGATCGGAACTACTGCGGAAAATTTATTAGCGGCAGCTGAAGGTGAACTGGAAGAATGGGATATCCTTTATCGCGAGTTTGCACAGGTAGCGGAAGAAGAAGGTTTCAAAGCAATCGCTATGGCTTTCAAAAATATCGGAAAGGTAGAAGCGCAGCATGAAATGCGTTATCGCAAGTTACTGCAAAACCTTGAAAATGATAAAGTGTTTGAAAAAGACGAAGAAGTAGAATGGCAATGCCGTAACTGTGGATATGTACACAAAGGAAAGAAAGCTCCTAATACTTGTCCTGCCTGTGAACACCCACGAGCTTATTTTGAAGAAAAAAAGACAAATTATTAATAAGCTGAATTATTAATATAGGAAAGAAAAGGCTGCGGTTAATAAAGACCGTAGCCTTTTTTAGTAACTGTTTTGTAATCATGGGTTAACCCTACCCCCTTTTCGTAGAAAAGGGTACTTCCCTTCAAGGAAGGGAAGAGTTGTCTGGTATCTTATCTTTTGCACGTACTCAAAGATAAGATGCGTGCCCTCTCTCCCCTCGAAGAAGGAGAGTACCTTTCCCGAAGGGAAAGGGGTGGGGTTTGGTGAAAAGTAATACAGTAACCAGAAAAAACCTCCCAAAAAACTTGACTTCCCCTCAAAAAAGCAGTATCTTTATGTCCCAAACTCAGGCTGATGAGAGAAATACATTTCTTTGTACTCAAACAGTCCCGGCGGTCTTTCTCAGCCTCTCCGGGAGGCCAGTATTCTTCGTTTGTACAGAAGATCTTTCATTTCCATTCAGGATTTCATCGTCCTACCAAGGTCAAACGATCGCCCCACCAAGGTCAAACGATCGTTCCACCAAGGTCGAACGATCGTCCGACCTAGGTGGAACGATAACAACGGGCTTTCGTTTATATGACATTGGCCGCTCTTTTACATAACATCGAGCGTTCGTTTGTATGACATTATTCCATCTATTTCTTCCTATTCCACTTCTCATTCTTTTTGACTACTTATTTATGTTGAGAATTCGTACCATTTCTCTTCTAAATTCATTACCTTTGCAGCCTTTAAATAAAAAATACTTATAGACTTATTATCAGGAAATAAGAACCCTGATGTTTGTTTTCGGATACATAGATGATGGAGAAAAAAACGATAAAAGAGTTGCTAAAGGAACGGATTCTCATACTCGATGGAGCGATGGGAACAATGATTCAACGTTTTAATTTATCAGAGGAAGATTACAGAGGGCTGCAATTCCTTCATCTGGAGGGTCAAATGAAAGGCAATAATGATATGCTTAGCATTACCCGCCCTGATGTAATCCGTAGTATCCATAAAGCTTATCTCGATGCAGGGGCTGATATAATAGAAACAAATACTTTCAACTCTACTTCTATTTCCATGGAAGATTACGGCATGGAGAAATACATAAGGGAATTGAATGTAGCTTCTGCTTCTCTGGCAAGAGAGATTGCCGATGAATATACAAAAATTAACCCGGATAAACCCAGATTTGTAGGAGGCTCGATTGGTCCTACTAATAAAACGGCTTCTATTTCTCCGGATGTAAATAATCCTGCTTCCCGTTCTATCACTTTTGATGAGCTTCGTCTTTCTTTCGAAGAACAAATTGATGCGCTTATTGACGGAGGTGTAGATGTGTTATTAATCGAAACGATTTTTGATACATTAAACGCCAAAGCTGCTTTGTTTGCAGCAAAGGAAGTGATGGAAAGAAAAGGGAAGAATATTCCTGTTATGCTCTCTGTTACCTTGTCCGGTAAAAGCGGGCGGTTGCTTTCCGGCCAAACACTGGACGCTTTTCTTGCCTCTGTTCAACATGCGGATATCCTTTCTGTAGGACTTAATTGTTCTTTCGGAGCATCGGATATGAAACCTTTTCTGAAAGAGTTGGGGAAAAAGGCTCCTTATTATATAAGTGCTTATCCGAATGCGGGTTTGCCAAACCGTTTCGGAGAATATGATGAAACTCCCGAAAGAATGGCCGAGCAAATCATAGAATATCTGGAAGAAGGACTGGTAAATATTCTCGGAGGCTGTTGCGGAACTACCCCGGATCATATTGCCCAATATTCCCGTTTAATAGAAAAAGCGACGTTGTATGTCCCTGCTGAAAAGCCGGACTGTTTATGGTTGTCAGGGCTGGAATTATTGGAAGTAAAACCAGAAAATAATTTTATTAATATCGGTGAACGTTGTAATGTTGCCGGTTCCAGAAAGTTTCTTCGCCTGATCAAGGAGCATAACTACGAAGAAGCGCTGGAAATTGCCCGCAAACAAGTGGAAGACGGAGCGCAGATTATCGATGTAAACATGGATGATGGCATGCTGGAGGCAAAAGAGGAAATGGTATATTTCCTTAATCTGTTGGTTTCCGATCCTGATGTTGCCCGCGTTCCTGTAATGGTAGACAGTTCTAAATGGGAAGTGATTGAAGCCGGATTGAAATGTTTACAAGGAAAGTCTGTAGTGAATTCTATTTCCTTGAAAGAAGGAGAAGAAGAATTCCTCAAACGAGCTGCTAAAATAAAAGAATACGGTGCTGCTGCTGTTGTAATGGCATTCGATGAAAAAGGACAGGCAGATGTGTTTGAACGTAAAATTGAAGTCTGTGAAAGAGCATACCGATTACTGGTAGAGAAAATAGATTTTAATCCGCATGATATTATCTTTGATCCGAATGTCCTGGCCATTGCAACCGGAATGGAAACGGATACTACATATGGCATTGATTTCATTAATACGGTAGAATGGATTAAAAAAAATCTTCCGGGAGCTAAAATAAGCGGAGGAATAAGTAATCTTTCGTTTTCTTTCCGGGGAAATAATTATATCCGGGAAGCCATGCATTCCGCATTCTTATATCATGCTACACGGAAGGGAATGGATATGGGAATTGTTAACCCGTCAGCGTCCCTGACCTATGAGGATATTCCTCCGGAAACATTGGAATTGGTAGAAGATGTCATATTAAACCGTCGGGAAGATGCAACGGAACGATTAATTGAATTTGCCCAAGGAACAAAAGACCTTTCTACAACGGGGACAGAAAAACAACAAGCATGGCGTCAATCTGCAGTAGAAGAAAGGCTGGAATATGCATTGATCAAAGGCATAGGGGACTTTCTCGAAGAAGATCTGGGCGAAGCATTGAAGAAATATCCCAAAGCCGTAGATATTATTGATAAAGTACTGATGTCCGGAATGAATAAGGTCGGAGAATTATTCGGTGCCGGGAAAATGTTCCTTCCTCAGGTAGTCAAAACTGCCCGGACAATGAAAAAAGCCGTGGCTATCCTTCAACCTGTTATTGAAGCTGAGAATAGCCAGGAAGCTTCTTCTAAAAAAGGGAAATTCCTTATTGCTACCGTAAAGGGAGATGTCCATGATATCGGTAAGAATATTGTTGCTGTCGTATTAGCATGCAACAACTATGAAGTTATTGATCTGGGAGTAATGACACCTGTTGAGAAAATTATCCGGACAGCCATAGAGGAAAAGGTTGACTTTATTGGCCTGAGCGGATTGATTACACCCTCATTGGAGGAGATGTGTATTGTGGCGGAGGAAATGGAAAAAGCAGGGCTTACTATTCCATTATTAATCGGTGGTGCGACTACTTCCAAACTACATACGGCTGTGAAAATCGCACCGAAATACAGTGGAGTTGTGGTTCATGGAAATGATGCCTCCCAATGTCCGGTAATTGCAACCCGTCTTCTTGACAAAAAAACAGGGAAAGAATATATTGAAGGCATTAAATCCCGGCAAGCAGAACTAAGAGACTCGTTACAGGAAAAAATAACTTTGATTTCTCTGAAAGAGGCTGAGGAGAACGCTCCGAGAATGGATTGGACTGCTTATAAACCGGTAAAACCTCAGATATCAGGAACAAAAGTGATAGATCATATTCCCATTGATGAGGTAATTCCTTATATCAACTGGCGTTATTTGTTTACTGCCTGGAAACTAGGTGGTCAGTATGAAGGGATTGAAGACGTAGCTCAAAGAAAAACGGAAGTTTCTCAGTGGCTTCTTAGTTTCGGGGAAAATAAGGAAAAAGCGGAACAGGCATTACAACTTTTTGAAGATGCTCAACGCTTATTAAGCAGGTTAAAAGAAAATAAACAGCCTATTATAAAAGCGATTACCGGTTTTTTCCCGGCTTATTCATCAGAGAACAGGATTATAATAAATAATAAAGAAATACCTGTCTTACGTCAACAGGTAAAGAAAAAAGAAGAAAATGCGGTATATTATTCCTTAAGTGATTTTGTAGCTCCTGAAGGTTCAGGAATAGAAGATTATCTGGGGGCATTTGTCATAACTGCCGGAGCAGGACTGGATGAAATAAGAGAAGAACTGGAAAAAGAAAATGATAACTATCAGGCATTGCTGTTACAATCCGTAACAGATCGTCTGGCAGAAGCAGCAACAGAATATCTGCATGAAAAAGTAAGAAAGGAGACATGGGGTTACGCAGCATCTGAAGAATTAAGTACAAAAGAAAAATTTCAGGCAAAATATGAAGGAATTCGTCCTGCAGTAGGTTATCCTTCTTTACCTGACCAGTCGATTAATTTTATTCTGGATGAACTGCTGGATATGAATCGGATCGGAATAGAACTGACAGAAAACGGAGCCATGAACCCTACGGCTTCGGTAAGCGGATTATTTTTTTCCCATCCGCAGTCTACTTATTTTGCTATCGGAAAAATAGATGAAGACCAGTTAAAATTATATGCTTCTATAAAAAAGGAAGCAATAGAAAAAACACATAAATGGTTGTCCGGAAATACTAATTAAGAAACGCGAGTAGGAGAGAAGTAGGGAAATAAAGTAGAATTTTACTTCCCTGCTTTTCTCTTTCTTTTTATATTCCTTTGATTCTGATACCAATCAGTTATTAAAACTACATAAGAACTAAACAGAAAGCTTACATACACAATCTTATATGATAAAAAATTACTATTGATGAGACTAAACATTGATTTTAAACCGGCTCTCTTTTGCATAAAGAACTATTCAAAAGAGAAATTTATTTCCGACCTGATGGCCGGTATTATCGTGGGAATTGTTGCTTTGCCGTTGGCTATTGCTTTCGGTATTGCTTCCGGTGTAAGTCCTGAGAAGGGGCTCATTACAGCTATTATTGCAGGTTTTATTATTTCTTTTCTGGGAGGAAGCAATGTCCAGATCGGAGGTCCTACAGGTGCTTTTATTATTATCGTATATGGAATTATTCAGCAGTTTGGTATTGAAGGATTATTGGTGGCTACTATCATTGCCGGAATTATCCTGATATTAATGGGATTATTGAAGCTCGGAACAGTCATTAAGTTTATTCCTTATCCGATTATTGTTGGCTTTACCAGTGGAATTGCCCTGACTATTTTTACGACACAGATAAAAGATCTTTTCGGCTTGTCTATGGAGAGTGTTCCGGCAGACTTTCTTTCTAAATGGGGTGCATATGCAAAAGCATTTTCGTCGGTGCATATTCCTTCTTTGCTGGTAGGGATAGGAAGCATCCTGATTATTATATACACGCCTAAAATAATGAAAAAGATTCCCGGATCTTTAGTCGCCATTATTTTAATGACTATTGTGGTTTATTTCTTAAAGACGTATGCGGGAATGACTGGTATCGAAACTATCGGAGACCGTTTCCAGATTGATGCGACCCTGCCGGAACCTTCTCTTATTCCTATTAACATGAAAACAATTAATCTATTGCTACCTTCTGCTTTTACCATTGCTATCCTTGGTGCCATAGAATCCCTGCTTTCTGCTACCGTGGCAGATGGGGTAACCGGCGATAAACATAACTCTAATACGGAACTTATGGCGCAGGGTGTTGCAAATATTGTTACCCCTTTATTCGGTGGCATCCCTGCTACAGGGGCTATTGCAAGAACAATGACAAATATTAATAATGGCGGACGTACTCCTGTTGCCGGTATTATTCATGCCTTGGTTTTATTACTGATCTTATTATTTTTAGGGCCTTTGACCAAACATATTCCGATGGCGTGTCTTGCCGGAGTATTAATTATTGTTGCTTATAATATGAGTGAATGGCGTACTTTCCGTTCCATTCTTAAAAATCCGAAGTCGGATGTTATTGTATTACTGACCACTTTCTTCCTGACAGTTATTTTTGATCTGACCATTGCTATTGAAATAGGGTTGTTATTTGCCATGTTCCTTTTCATGAAACGGGTTTCTGAAACCACAAAAGTATCTGTTGTGAGAAATGAACTGGATTTATCTTCTGAGACAGATATTGCTATGCCGGATAATGACAAACTTACTTTGCCCGAAGGGGTCGAAGTATATGAAATTGATGGTCCTTTCTTTTTTGGAATTGCCAATAAGTTCGATGAACAGATGAAAATAATAGGAAAGAAACCGAAGATCCGTATTATCCGGATGCGTAAAGTTCCTTTTATCGATTCTACCGGGCTTCATAATCTGGAAATTTTGTGTAAATCTTCTAAAAAAGAAAATATTCAGGTAATTTTGTCCGGTGTGAATCCGCAAGTATACGGAACGTTAAAACGGAATGACTTCGCCCGCTTTGTAGAAGCACAATATGTATGTCCTAACATCAATGAAGCCGTGAAAAAGGCGAATGAAGTACTTGCTTCCTATGAAGGGGCTAAAAGGAGTGAATCTGTGTGATAGGTATAAATTGTGCCCAAATCCCACTCTTTTGGTGGAGCATAGAAGATGATGGTTATCACTAAACCCCTACCCCTTTTTGCCTGCAAAAAGGGGTAGGGGTTACACAGGTTAAGTACCCGATAAAATAAACATATAAATGCTCATAATTATTCATTAAAAAGTATCCATGATGATAAATATAGGTTGTCACTTATCTCTTTCCAAAGGTTACCATGCCATGGGCAAAGAGGCAGTTAAAATAAATGCCAATACGTTTCAGTTTTTTACCCGCAACCCGCGTGGGGGAAGTGGAAAAGAAATTGTTCAGGAAGATGCGGATGCATTGGCCGAATGTATAAAACAACATGCTTTTGCTCCTATTTTAGCCCATGCACCTTATACCTTAAACTTATGTTCGGCTAATCCTGACACAAGGAAATTTGCCCGGGAAATGATGGCAGATGATCTGAAAAGGCTGGATAAACTTCCCTGCAGCCTATATAACTTCCATCCGGGTAGCCATACCGGTCAGGGTGTTGAAACCGGTATCAGACAAATTGTGGAAGCATTGAATATGGTATTATGTGCGGAACAGACTACTTTTGTCCTGCTTGAGACAATGGCCGGTAAAGGAAGTGAGATCGGATGTTCTTTTGAAGAACTCAGGCAGATTCTGGACGGGGTAGAACTGGAAGAAAAGATGGGGGTCTGTTTTGATACTTGTCATGTGTATGATGCTGGCTATGATATTGTAGATCATTTGGAAGATGTGTTGGAGGAGTTTGATCGCATTGTTGGTTTAAACCGTCTGAAGGCTGTGCATCTTAATGACAGTATGCATCCTATGGGAAGCCATAAAGACCGGCATGCCAAAATAGGAGAAGGAACCATCGGACTTGAAGCTATTATTCGTATTGTTACCCATTCCGCATTAAAGCATTTGCCTTTTTTACTGGAAACTCCGAATGAAGTTGACGGATACGAAAAAGAAATAGCGCTTCTCAGAGAATATTGTAAAGAATCCTAGAACAATAAAAATAATCCTGCAAAATTAAAATTGTTGAAGAACCTTATTTTTACTTTATTTCTGTTATTTTATTTTTTTCAGATAAACAACTTTTTAATAATTAATAAAATAACAATATTATTATAATTTTTTATAGGAGATTAAGTCCATCCTGCTATTATTATACCATATAATGGTATGTTATTTGTATATTTGTATATTCAATTGTATACAAATCATGGATTTAGAAATTATTTCATCTTATAAGCCTACCGGTGACCAGCCAGAGGCTATTAAGGAGCTGGTGCAGGGAATAAAGGATAATATTCCTTACCAGACATTGCTGGGAGTGACTGGTTCCGGAAAAACTTTTACAATGGCAAATGTCATTGAACAGGTTAAGAAACCTACTCTTGTATTAAGTCATAATAAAACATTAGCAGCTCAATTATATAGTGAATTCAAAAGCTTCTTCCCGAAAAATGCGGTAGAGTACTTTGTTTCTTATTACGATTATTACCAGCCGGAAGCTTATCTGCCTACCACAGACACGTATATCGAGAAAGATTTATCTATTAATGACGAAATAGAGAAACTGCGGCTTGCAGCTACTTCTGCTTTATTATCGGGTCGAAAAGATGTTATTGTCGTTTCTTCTGTTTCCTGCTTATATGGTATTGGTAATCCGGAGAACTTTCATAGTAAAGTAATTGATGTACAAAGAGGAAAACAGATTACCCGGAATCATTTCCTGCGTAAGTTGGTAGACGGGCTTTATTCCAGGAATGAAGTGGAACTTGAACGAGGTAACTTTCGTGTAAAAGGAGATACGGTGGATATCTTTCTGGCATATAACGACCTTATTTTACGGGTTATGTTCTGGGGAGACGAGATAGAAAGCATTGAAACCATTGACGAAGCCAGTGGGGCAAAGCTGGAAGAGTTTGATCATTATAAAATTTATCCGGCAAATATTTTTGTAACAGGGAAAGATGATATTGCTTATGCGATAAAGCAGATTGAAATTGACCTGGATAAACAGGTCGAGTTTTTCCGTTCTATCGGAAAGCATCTGGAAGCTAAAAGACTTTATGAACGGGTAACGTATGACATGGAAATGATCAGGGAGCTGGGATATTGTTCCGGTATTGAGAACTATTCTCGCTATTTTGACCACAGACTGCCGGGTACCCGTCCTTTCTGTCTGATCGATTATTTCCCTAAAGATTTTCTGGTTATGATTGATGAAAGTCACGTGACAGTCCCTCAGATACGGGCTATGTACGGAGGGGATGCTTCCCGGAAACTGAATCTCGTCGAGTATGGATTCCGGTTGCCGGCTGCCGTAGATAACAGACCTTTGAAGTTCGAAGAATTCGAGGCACTTGCCAAACAGGTCGTGTTTGTCAGTGCGACACCAGCCGATTATGAACTGGAAAAGTCCGAAGGAGTTATTGTTGAACAGGTAATTCGTCCTACCGGTTTGTTAGACCCGGTTATTGATGTTCGTCCATCCCTTAATCAGATTGATGATCTGATGGAAGAAATACAACAACGGGTAGAAAAGGATGAACGGGTACTGGTAACTACTCTTACCAAAAGAATGGCAGAGGAGCTTACTTCTTATCTGACCCGGATGGGAGTTCGTTGTAATTATATTCACTCGGATATAGAAACCCTGGAGCGGGTGAAGATCATGGATGATTTGCGGGAAGGGCTTTTTGATGTATTAATCGGAGTAAATCTTCTGCGGGAAGGACTTGACTTTCCGGAAGTTTCCCTGGTTGCCATTCTGGATGCGGATAAAGAAGGCTTCCTCCGTTCCCACCGTTCCCTGACACAGACAGCCGGACGTGCGGCCCGTAACTTAAACGGGAAAGTAATCATGTATGCCGATAAAATTACGGATAGCATGCAGAGAACAATTGATGAGACCAATCGCAGGCGGGATAAACAGATAAAATATAACGAACTTCATAATATTACGCCTCAGGCCATTAGAAGTAAAGATAAACGTTCTGCCCTTAAGCTGGGTGGTGGTACGGATCCGAAAGCGTATATTGAGCCGGAGGAAAGAGTAAATATCGCAGCAGACCCTGTTGTGCAGTATATGACAGATAAGCAATTGGAGAAAACCATTGAAAAAGTAAGGAAGTCAATGATGGATGCCGCCAAGAAGCTTGAATTTATTGAAGCAGCACAATTAAGGGATGAGTTAGTAAAGCTGGAAGATTTGCTTAAGAAAAGAGAGAAGGCGCAAGGATAGGTGTAAGGTGGCTTTTACTGGTATTGAACGTTTCATCATTCTGTGTCCGACCCTACCCCTTTTTGTCCCAAAAAGGTAATTCTTCTTTTGTCTGCATCCAAAGATAAGCTGCGCACCACTCTCCCCTCGAAAAAGATACTATGTAAATAATCAAATTTGTTTTGCTAAAAAACTATAAATTTCTAC
>JAJQEC010000014.1 GCA_021201815.1 Candidatus Azobacteroides sp.
TTATTTACATAGTATCTTCTTCGAGGGGAGAGGGGGTGCGCTGCTTATCTTTGGGTACATGCTAATCAAAGTCCGGTTTCTATATTCTAATTTTTAACAGCAGCTCCCTTACTGTTTCCTTCAACTCTTCCGGCTCCAGGATGGTTGCTTTATCGGCAAAAGAAAGATACCAGCGGGCAAAAAATTCAAGGGAAAAGATACGGTATGTCTGAATAACAGCTCCCTCCTCCCCTTCTTCCTCTTGGGTTAATCCGTGGGTGAATTTTGAAAACCCCATATCCTGACAGGCACTTCTGGTTACGCTTATCCGGATCGTATGGATTACATCTCTTGTATAAAAACGTTCCAGTAAAACTTTTGAAGGGGGGTGAATACGATGAAATGCGTTTCCCTCAGAAGTTATTTTCCGAATCCGGCTTAATTTAAATATGCGGTAATCTTTCTTTAATTTACACCATGCTACTACATACCATTGATTGCTCATAAAAGAAAAACCCAGCGGTTCTATTGCACGGCACGTTACTTTCTGATTATAGTTAGCCGTATATTTAATTATGACGGTTTCTTTTCCGGCGATGCCATGTAAGAGTAACGAAAGAATATTCTCCGGTTTGTACTCCGGCGTTCCGGAGAATTTATCGACAACACGGATATTCTCTTCAATGTTTTCCAGCACATCTTTTTCGGTTGCTTTCAGTACTGCCCTGATTTTATCCATGCCACTCCGGTAGATGGCATAACTATCCGGATCCGCCTGTTGGCTTAAGACCTTTTCTGCCATTAGAAAAGCGATAGCTTCACTGGCTGTAAACATAAGCGGGGGTAATTTGTATCCGTCTACCAATGCATATCCGGTACCCGGCACAGCCGTAAGCGGCACTCCGGATTCCTCCAGTATCCGAAGGTCCCTGTAGACTGTCCGGAGGCTAATGCCGAACTGTTGGGCAATTTGTTGTGCCGTTATATACTTTCTGGACTGAAGTTTGATAAGAATAGCAGATAATCGTTCTATTTTATTCATCCGGAGATAAGTTAATATCAAACACAAAGATAACCGGTATCCCGGACTTTTCATCCCGGAATACCGGATTATATTAATTAATCTTCCTGGATAATATTCCAGCAAATCCCGAACCGGTCTTTTATCATTCCGAAATTCGGTGTCCAGGATGCGGGTGCCAGAGGAATAAGTATCTCCCCTCCTTCTGATAGTGCGGAAAAAACTCTTTTCGTTTCCTTTTCTTCTTCTATATTTATATCCATCACAATGATATTTCCGTTCGTAATATCTTCCACCGGCAGCCGGTCACATATATTCAGGATTACAGATCCTACTTGTAGATAAGCATGGATGATCTTTTTCCGGTCTTTTTCTTCTATACCCGGCATCGCCAGTATTTCCTTCTCATCTTCAAACCGCCTTAGTTCAGTTATACGACCGTTAAAAACAGTTTTGTAAAAATTCAACGCTTCTTCCCCTTTTCCATCGAATGTGAAATGTGTTATCAGTTTCATTTTTTTATTTTATAAAAGGTAAAATATTATAATAAATAACTTTTGAAGCAGATAAACAAGAGCTGGCAATGATTTCCGGGCTACCTGCAGATGCTATCCGGTAAGAATACCCATGTCCGGACAATGGATATTCTTCATGTGTCAAACCCTTGTTTATCATTTTCGTTGCAAAAGTAGAGAGTCGGACTGACAACAGTATGTCAGTAATGAATTGCCTGTTTTTATTTTTTTACATGGAAAAGGGGGTGGTTAAATTAAACCGGAAGGAAATATTTTAAAACCGCTGGTTAGTAAATACAAAATCATAAGGAAAAGTTTTAATTAAATTATTAACTATCTTTGTCGTGTCTAGATTTTACAAGAAAAGAATTTGTTTGTTTAACGGTGGGCATTTATTTGCCTGCTTAGAAATCGATATGCGGTTTCAGTACCCCCGTGTGGAGTGTTAATGCACCTACAAGTTTTCTTGTAAAGGAAGATCTAGACAGCGGGAAAGGCTGAAACCGTTTTATTATCTATAAAAAGAATCTTATGTCTGGATCAAAAAAAGAAATTAAAAGAGAGAAATCTACACCTCCTTTTGTAAAAAAAGTATTGCGCAAAGCATCCACCTACATTATCCCGGAAGAAAGCATCCTGTTGAAAAAAGAAGTTCCGGATATGCGTTATCTGCGTCTTCAGCCCCGGTATCGTGCCCTGAAGTATTCCGGAAACAGTATTGTGCCGGAGCTGCGTCTGAATGGCCGCTGGCTGGAAAATGCCGGCTTCCGGGTATCGGAGTATGTGAGCATTACGGTAATGAACGGGTTGTTAATCGTGCGTCCGGTGAATGCGCCGGAGGAAGCAGAAATAATATAAATCTTATTTGCTTTTTCTTCTATGGGGTGGTTAATGCTATTCATTTAAATTTCGAATCCATCTTTTCTTATATAAGGACCTATCTGCTCAGATGAACAAATGGGTCCTTACCTGATATGTGTCAATAACAGAGACTTCTCCTTCCATTAGCTTCGCTAAACGTTGTTTGACGATATTGGTCTATATACCAATATGACAATGAAATAATAAGAGAATGTAAGAATATCCTAAAATGTATATGGCTATCTACCGTCAAGCCACGGAGTGGCTCCACATCATTAGCCGTGAGGCCTCAGCCCACGGCACTTTTGTAGGAATTCTTTTAATTTTATCTTTTATTAAATATTTATTTATTAAATCCTCATGATTCTTTATTAAATTTTTATTTAATAACCGTTCTTCTATTATTCCGGAAACTTTCTCATTAAATCCTGAAGTATTTACAAAAGGTTTCTTTGAATGTCTTTTTCTCCTGAAAGTTTATAATGTATTCATTACATAACTTTCTGGTTTTTACATAGAAAAATACACTTTTATGTCAGAAGAAAATATCAAAATAATAATATTATTAAAATGATTTATTTTTTAAATAATATAAAAATATTCTCATTATCAATATATTATATTCTTTTTTAGTAAGATATATGGATGAGCAAAGCAAAGAGAAATGAAAGCTAATTTAATAAGCAGGAAGGGGCAGTTATGTCATTGACAAAGAAAGCTTTGCTAGCTCCCTTGTTGGGATACGTATTCCACACTTGTTGAAATACGTATTTCACCCCTGTAGAAATACGTACTTCGATGCTGTTGAAATACGTATTTCTATGCCTTAGAAGTACGTACTTCTACCTCATCGAAATACGTACTTCGAGACCAGTGTAATACGTATCACGACAAGGGTTTGATACGTATTACAGAGGGGATGTCAGTAAAGAGTTGATAGCCTACGAATTAGCTTGGTTGTTTTATTATCGGAAAAATAGAGCTCGTCAGTTCTGGGATTTTAATACATCAACCCTTCATCCATCGAAATATGTACTTCTTTACTTGTAATAATACATATTTCATTCTGTACAACTATGTATTTTTTCACCATTATATTCCTGTATGCTTTCTTTTCGTTTGCTATATTGTTGTAAATAAATATATTACCTGTGGCAATTCTGATTGTAGCAGAGAAAATCAGGATCAAAAAGTATTATTGACATTTCGTTATTGGGATAGATACTTATATAAAACTGATTTTAAATATTCAATTCTCAGAAGCTAAAAAAGTATGTTTTTCTCTGCTTTGGTAGTATTTGCATGGATATATCGTTACTTATATATTCGGAATAATGAGCAGATTCTCTTATTTTCCTCTGTTTATTAAAATAATATTTACAAAATAATATTTTTATTAAGAGTGCTTTAATTAATTTTTAATTTAGTATTTGTGTTATGCTGATGGAATAAAAGCCTGTACCGGTTACTTTCTTCCGGGCTTTGAGCAATTTGCTTACCGTTCTGCTTAAAGAAAAATAAGAGCGTGTTAATATCCCACTGGTTCGCGTAAAAAGCTTCCGTTAAAAGTTAATAACCAGAAGTTGCGCCTCCGGATTCTTTCGGGTAAATAAATAAAAAGATATCAGGAAGAGAATTACTTTACAAATAGTGTATCGGCTTTTATAATTTATCTATATTTGCTGCCCAATCATTAATACTAAAATAAAAATGAAAACACATTATTTATTCGTCATGGCCCTTGCTTTTGTAATGGGGGCTTGTTGTAACAAAAGCGGAGATAAAACCTGTACCGGTGAAGAAAAAGAAAGCTGCTGTGCAGGAGCCGAAAAGGATAACTTTGTAAAAATTATTACAGCTAAGAAGCACATTAAACCCGAAAAAGTAGACGATTATATTCAGGCAACAAAAGAACTGATTGAGAAATCACGGGCAGAAGAAGGAAATATCAGTTACACCTTATACCAGCATCCGGAAGACAAAACGGTATTTATCTTCTTCGAGGAGTGGAAAAATCAGGCGGCTATTGATTATCATTTTTCAACAGAGCATTTCAAAGAGTTCGGCACAAGAGGCGATGAATTTGATGCAGCTCCCGGAGAACTCACTATCTATACGGTAGTTCCGGAAAAATAATTATCAGGAATGCGGCAATTTGGGATCAACCGTGGGTAAACCCTACCCCTTTTTCGTAGAAAAAGGTACTTCCCTTCAAGGAAGGGAAGAGTCGCTGGTATCTTATCTTTTGTATGTACTCAAAGATGAAAAGTGCACCCACTCTCCCCTCGAAGAAGATACTATGTAAATAATCAAATTTGTTTTG
>JAJQEC010000134.1 GCA_021201815.1 Candidatus Azobacteroides sp.
GAGGGGAGTACCTTTTGGCTTCGCCAAAAGGGGAGGGGTTTTTTGATAACAATCTTATTTATCTTACTAAAAAAGTATATCAATCATGAGTTAACCCTTCCACTTTTGACGAAGTCAAAAGGTACATCCCTTCCTGGAAAGGAAGAGGAGGGTTATTAAGAAACCCTCCTCTTATTTTTTCATCAAGAATATCAGGCATACACTATGCCTTCCTTCTTACCTTAATTACCTTCTTTTCCGGAAGAGATATATCTCCATACAAAAGCAGCGATCGCAGCTCCCAGAAGCGGGCCAACGATAAATACCCATAAATCGCTCAATCCGTTATGTACATTCATGTCAAGCACAGCAGGGGCAATAGAACGAGCCGGGTTTACCGAAGTATTCGTAACAGGAATAGAAACCAGATGGATCATCGTTAAGCATAGTCCGATGGCAGCACCTGCGAAACCGGAAGGAGATTTGATGCTTGTAGATCCGAAAATAACCATCAGAAAGATAAAGGTCATTACAGTTTCTGTGAGAAGTGCCTGCCCGGTGCTGTAGCCTAAGTGGTAAGGATCTACTGCGTTAACCGCCAGTCCTTCTCCATGTCCGACAATCGTAGCCAGAATTCCTATTCCGATAAAGGCTCCGATTACCTGAAAGAGCCAGTACATACACATGTCTTTAGTACTTAGTGACCTGTTAATCCACATGGCAAAAGAAATTGCCGGATTGATATGACATCCGGATATTCCTCCGATTGCATATACCATGACAAAGACAGATAGCCCGAACGCCAGTGCGACACCCGCAAACGCAATTCCCAATCCGCTTGCATCTGCTCCCGGATTTGCTGCGATTGCTGCGCTACCGCATCCCATTAATACCAGAACCATCGTTCCAATCATTTCTACAATGTACTTTTTCATTTTTACTGAATTTGGTTAAACATTTATTTTAATAGACAAATTATATTCAAAGTAAAAAAGAACTGGGAAATCAAAAGTAAAATCAGTATTAGAGAAAAAGGTGTAGGTATGAGATTTATTTTTTTATTCCTGGCATTTTTTTAGCAGGAACTGTTACAAATTTAAAAAGTTTATCGGAAGGACGAATTTTTTCTGTCACTTTTATCGAAAACCGTTCCCCTTTTACTGTTTCTTCAACAGGATGCAGGTTTACACGGATTTCTTTGACCGTATCGAATACAGCACCGGTAGTAGGTCCGGTGATAAGTATTTCATCCCCGACTTTGAGGGATTGGGTTTCCATCAGGAACTCAGCTACCTGCAGATTAGAAAAGTACTTAATACCCTTTCCGATATATACCTTTTTCTTCGTAGCTTCGGAACCATAATTGGCACTCCATTCTCCTAATCGTTGCCCCATGTAATATCCGTTCCAGAACCCACGATTGAAAACGGCTTTCAGCTTTTCATCCCAGGCGTTGATTTTTTCTTCTGTGAAAGTATGGGTGAGATAAGCCCGGATAGCTTGTTTATAACATTCAGTGACAATTCTTACATATTCCGGACCACGGGCCCGGCCCTCAATTTTGAAAACCCTTACACCGGCATCGATCATTTTATTCATGAAATGAATGGTTTTCAGGTCTTTCGGAGACATGATATACTGGTTTTCCACATCCAGTTCGATTTCACTGTCTTTATCTTTTACCGTATAGCCCCGACGGCAGATCTGCATGCAGGCACCCCGGTTTGCAGAAGCATTCATTTCATGCAGGCTGAGGTAACATTTCCCGGAAACAGCCATACACAAAGCTCCATGACAAAACATTTCTATCCGGATTCTTTCTCCTTTCGGTCCACGGATGTCCTGTTCGTTGATCTGTTCATAGATTTCTCCTACCTGTTCCAGCGTGAGTTCCCTTGCCAATACTACCACATCGGCAAACCGGGCATAAAATTTCAGCGCTTCCACATTGGAAATATTGAGCTGAGTAGATAAATGGACTTCTACCCCTTTACTTCGTGCGTATGTCATAGCCGCTACATCAGCGGCTATAATCGCCGAGATGTCCGCTTCTTTTGCCGCATCAATGATCTGTCTCATCACGGAAAGATCATTATCATAAATAATGGTGTTTACTGTCAGGTAGCTTTTTATGCCTTTTTCTTTACATATTCCTGCAATTTCATGCAGGTTTTCTATGGTAAAGTTATTGGAAGAACGGGAACGCATATTTAACCCTTCGATTCCGAAGTAGATGGAATCTGCGCCTCCCTGCATAGCTGCGGTAAGTGATTCCCACGATCCGACGGGAGACATTATTTCAAATTCTTTTTCTTGTATGTCCATACCAGACCACAAAGGTAAGCTTTTTTCTTTTTATTTTGCAGCGCAGGAAGAAGATTTATAGGAAAATTGTCCGTTTCCTGTTCCATATAAAATTTCAGGAAGGTAAATTTCAGGTTTCTTTTTCTCTGGGAGTGAAAAGCAGATACTTTCTGGCAAAGAAGTTCCATAAGTAAACCAGAATAGCGGTCAGTATCTTTGAAGCCATATAATAAATTGCAAATATATCGGTAAAGATCCATAAGAAAAGGGTGTTAAAGCCCAGTCCGATTAATCCGATGATTCCGAACAGAATAAATTCGACAGAACGGTGTTTTATTTTGCTTTTATGGAAAACCCATTTCTTACTTAACAGATAATTGACTGTCAGGCCGGCCATAAAAGAGATACTTGCAGAAAGCAGGTAATGAAAGTGTCCGTATTCAGTCAGGATGTAAAGCAATCCGAAATCTATCAGGAAAGCTATTCCTCCGACGAAAGTATACCGAATAAGCTGTACGCCGGTTTTATCTGTAGGGGAAAAGATATTATCCGTTTTTTTTACTTTCATGATAATCCTCTTCCGTATTCACTGCCCATATATTTTCTTTGGAAGTCTTTCCTTCTTTGATATTTTTCACAGCTTCCATGGCTGTCAGCATCGAATGATCCATATTATTATACCTGTGCTGACCGTTACGTCCGATACAATACAGGTTTTCTATCTGATCCAGAAAGTCTCGTACTTTATCCAGTTCGTAGTAAGAGCCGAAATAAGAAGGATAGGCCTTTTTAATTTTTGCCTGCGTTGCATCCAGGACATCTTCTTTGTCTATAATATCAATTTTTACCAGTTCATCAATAGCCATCCGGATAAACTCTTCACGGTCCATCTCCCACATTTCATCTCCTTCCGTACAGAAGTATTCCAGACCGATCCACATAGTAGTTTCATATTCTTTTACCAGATAAGGGGACCAGTTATTGAATACTTGCAACCGTCCTATTTTTACATCCCTTTCCTGAATATAAATCCAGGTATCCGGCACACGGTTCTGGAAGGTGTTGATTTTTGTCCTGTTTTTGATCTTTAGCTTTCTGATCAGTAATCCGACCGTTATAAAATCCCGGTAGGGAAGGGCAGAAGCAATCTGTTTTATCTCCTCAGGGACTGCTATACCTTCTATGGATTCGACCAGATCTTTCAGAGGCATGCTGGAAAGCAGGTAAGAACAGGGTTGCTGCATTAGTTGCCCTTCCCGTTGATAACTTACTGAAACTACCCGGTTATTTTCTATTCTGATTTTCTTTACTTCGCTTTCTTTATGTATTTCTCCGGATGCTGTCAGAATTTCATCCGCTACTATTTCCCACAATTGCCCGGGCCCGTATTTCGGATAGAGAAACTGCCCGATAAGAGAAGTTTCTACTTCTTCCGGATCTCTTTTTAAAGAAAATGTCCGGGTAAACATATCTTTTATAACAGCGGAAATAGAAACCCCTTTCACCCGTTGGCTTCCCCAGTCTGCACCCAGATTGGAAGGATGTACTCCCCAGACTTTTTCCGTATACCCTTCAAAAAATAACTGGTATAGTGTTTTGCCAAAGCGATTGATATAAAAATTCTCCAGCGAATTTTCCGGATGCTTATGCACCTGGGAAGCCAGGTATCCCATACCCGCCTTTATGGTACGCAGCAACCCCATATTTGTGAATGTATCCGGCTTTAGGGAGATCGGATAATCAAAGAATTTACGGAGAAAGAATATCCGGGAAACACGTTGCCGGTAAAGCATTACCCGGTCTGCTGTCTGTGGGTCCGGTCCACCGGGTTCAAATGCTTTGTTTGTCCGGTGAAGTAAAATATCATCGAAAGCCGGTTTCCCTTGTATGGGCATCATCTTGTGCCACCATGCCATAACTTCTTTATTCTTGGAAAAAAAACGGTGGCCGCCAATATCCATACGGTTTCCTTTATACTCCAATGTCTGTGAAATTCCTCCGATTGCATCTGTCGCTTCCAGCACCACAGGATGGATGCCGGTTTGCTTAAGCAGTTCATACGCAGCCGTTAAGCCAGCCGGTCCTGCTCCTATAATAATCGCATCAGAAGACGGAGTAATACTATCTTTCATGTTTCCTTATCTAAAGGCTTTTTTTAGGAATTATATAAAAACGGGTAAATATACTGCTTCTTTTTTGATAATAAAAAATAAAAGAAGTCAGAGAAGATTTTCAGGACAGTATCCTGCTACTCTCCCTTTCTCCCCTCGAAGAAGATACTATGTAAATAATCAAATTTGTTTTGCTAAAAAA
>JAJQEC010000125.1 GCA_021201815.1 Candidatus Azobacteroides sp.
TTACGTATCTTATATTTAGAGCGCGAATATGATAAATCCGGATACAATTTTTATTTATTTTATCATCAGTATATTAGAGGCCTGGGATAAATAAAAAATTTATTTTTATACTTTTATTATTTCTGATTTTGTTGTTGTTCTTATATTTTTCTACTCACAAAATGGAATAGATTGTTTCATTTTTATTCTTCTATTTTTTACATTTTTTATCTTAAAGTTTACTTTTCAGCTTTTAATAGTTAAGATGTATATTAAAATTAGATATCAATAGTTATGAGGGAAAATATATTCATGGATTCATGTGCTCATTTATTTCATTAATTCTTATTTAAATCCGAATTGCCCGATAATGCTATCGGGCGGGCATCTTCTCAGGCATACATTTACCAGATAGCCACCGCTCGTGTATAGGTTAGTTATATTTCCCGGCACTATATTGGTTCACTTAACTAGTAGCTTGTCCGGAAATGCACCAAAGATGATCTGAAACTTCTGCGCACATCGTTGAAAATAAGCAAAAATAATATTACCAAAAAACATAAGGAGTTAATATTCAAATCAATAATGGAAATGAAAAGCCTTATTTTATAAAAATAAAATCTTAAAAATGTGGATGGAGGAGTAGATTAGAGAAGGCAAGTGCATGGTTGTGCTAAACAGGAGAGGAGTTAACCCACGGCAACCTATATCGGATGATTAGTGGAGGAATGCAAAGAAAGAGATGGAGTAATGTCATATAAATGACCGCTCAATGTTATATAAATGAAAGGCCAATGTCGTCCAAATGAAAGACCAATGTTATCGTTCCACATACGTCAGGCGATCGTTCCACGTATGTGGGGCGATCGCCTGACGTATGTGGAACGTTCGTCTCACGTATGTGGGACGATGAAATCTCAAATAAAGCTTGGAAAGTTTCCTTGCGGAAGAAGAATAGGGGTCTCCCGGAGAGGCTGATAAAGGCCACCGGGGTTTTGTTTACTATATGGAAATGTATGTATTTTTAGCCTATGCATGGGATATAAAGATACTGCTTTTTTACCCGGAAGTCAAGTTTTCGGAGTGTTTTTTCCCAGGGATCTTGCTATTTTTATTAGCCCCAACTCTTCCCTTCAAGGAAGGGAAGTACCTTTTGACTTCGTCAAAAGGGGAAGTGTCAACCCACGCTTGTAAAGCAATTGATAAAAAAAAGAATAAAATTTACCTAAAGGAAAATAACCGGAATAGGCCTGTGGAAACTTTACTATTTCTCTTTCTGGTTATTTTGCCATTTATTACCCAATCCCTCTTTTTTGGCGAAGCATAAAAGATGATTGTTATCACCAAACCCCTCCCTTTTGGCTTCGCCAAAAGGCACTCCCCTTCTCCGAGGGGAGAGGGGTGGGACCTCCTAGCATTAGTAAAATAATATTTTAAAAAATACAGATGATGCCAGTTAGTTTCCGGCATCTGAATTAGCAGACTTGTAATCCCTTTATGATATCCGTTATATGATTTTAATGAGCAGAAATAAAAAAGACTTTCCGGTAAGGAAAGTCTTTTTATACCATTCAGGATTAGTAATCCTGAGATTAGTTATTTTCCGGTCTTAGTTTCCGGACTACGGAGCCAGCCTGCCACATTTCGCTTTCACGAAGTTCTTTCAATTCATCTTCCAGTTTTTCACGATAATCATCTTTACTGTTAGAATCGATAGAACGTTGTGCTTCGTTACCGCAAGCTACTTCAGAATAAAGTTTTTCAAATACCGGTTTTGTTGCATCGCGGAAAGGTTTCCACCAGTCAAGAGCACCACGTTGAGCTGTTGTAGAACAGTTAGCATACATCCAGTCCATTCCGTTTTCAGCTACGAGTGGCATCAGACTTTGAGTCAGTTCTTCTACTGTTTCGTTGAATGCTTCGGAAGGAGTGTGTCCGTTTGCACGCAATACTTCGTACTGGGCAGCAAAGATTCCCTGAATGGCACCCATCAGTGTTCCGCGTTCACCGGTAAGGTCAGAATATACTTCACGTTTGAAATCTGTTTCGAACAGATAACCGGAGCCTACACCGATCCCCAATGCAATAACACGTTCTTTTGCTTTTCCGGTGGCATCCTGGAAAATGGCATAGCTTGAGTTCAGACCGCGTCCTTCCAGAAACATCCGGCGAAGGCTGGTACCTGAACCTTTCGGAGCTACTAAAATAACATCCACATCAGCAGGAGGAATGATGCCGGTACGTTCTTTGTAGGTTACGGCAAATCCATGAGAGAAATACAATGCTTTGCCTGGTGTCAGGTATTGTTTTACGGTAGGCCATAAAGCAATCTGCGCAGCATCGGAAAGCAGATATTGGATGATTGTTCCTTTCTGACAAGCCTCTTCGATTTCGAATAATGTCTCTCCTGGGACCCATCCGTCGGCTACCGCTTTATCCCATGTCTTGCTGTCTTTACGTTGTCCGATGATTACCCTGAACCCATTGTCGCGCAGGTTCAACGCCTGACCGGGACCCTGTACACCATATCCGATCACAGCGATTGTTTCGTCTTTCAACACTTCTCTTGCTTTTTCCAATGGAAACTCGTCACGGGTTACTACATTTTCTTCCACCCCGCCAAAATTCATAATAGCCATTTGTACTTATTTAAATTGATTATAAATGATTTTAATATGTTAGAGTCAGGAATCAAGAGTCAAGAATCAAGATCGGGAGATCAGGAATCAAGAGTCAAGGTTCCGGATTCAGGATATTATTTTATTACTTTTTTTGTTTTTCCAGCGAATCAGGCAACGGCAAACAGCCGTATTCCCTTTTCTTATTTCTACCACGTACTCTTCCGGGGTACGTTCTTCCCGGTGAATGGTAAGGATATCCCCGAACGTACTTTCCGTCAGATATATAATTTCAAATTTCTCAATATGCTTTTCTTTGAAAAAGGATAATCCGAATGTGTCGATCATGTGTTCGATATACCGTACGCTATTAACATGTTTATTGATATCCACGTCGTTGTATTTTACGGTAAATGAATCGTATATGCCTGCTTTTACAGGGGTTATCTTTCCCGGATGCTCAATAGGGCAGTTTTCTTCCTGCCCGATATATTCAGCCATCTCCGGACGCCAGTCCATAAGATTCATGGGCCTGCGGGTTTCCATATCAATTGCAGCCCAGATGCTCCGGGCATATCCGATGGCTTTTCCTGTTTCATCGTGCATGGAGAAGTTCCGGTAAGTAAATGTTCTTGCCACCTCATCCACCCATGTTTTGATCGTAAGGTCCGATTCATTTTTCGGATATTCCATAATCTCAATCAACAACCGGGATAATACCCAGGCGCGGTTGTCTTCTTTCAGGGATTTATATCCGAATCCTCTTTTTTCCGCGTGTTCGGTAGCAGCATCCAGCATATAATTTACCATACTGGCTAACCGGATTTGTTCATTGAGGTCACACAGATAAGATTCTATATGAAATTTAAATGCTTCTACTTTCGGATATGGAGGCATATTTTTTAGATTCAGGAGTCAAGTGTCAAGACGTCGGGTTTATACTTTTTCTATTGAATTTTTACTTGTTATTTTTTAATTTGTCCTGCATGGAGGCAAGCATATCGGATAAGCGTTCTACCTTTGAAGTAGTGATTGCCACCCGTCCGGAACGAATAAACTGCAACACCTGTATTTCTTTGCTCAGGTCATCGAATAATCCCTGAGTTTCTTCGTAATGCCCTGTTTTTTCTATGACAACACAATTCTCATTGATTTCCAAGATGCGGGCATCGTATTTACGGATAAGCTTTTCGAGGGAACCCATTTTCAGGACATTGTCTGTAGCTAATTTATACAGGGCAATTTCCTGAAAGACCAAATCTTTATCGGTATTCCAGTATGCTTTGATCACATCTACCCGTTTATCGATTTGTTTTACGATTTTTTCAATAATGGCTTCTTCTGAAAAAGCCGTAATCGTAAATTTATGTACCCCTTCAATGGCTGAAGGGGATACGGATAAAGTTTCGATATTAATCTGCCGACGTGTAAAAATAATCGTAATCTGATTAAGCAGGCCAACTGTATTTTCAGAGAAAATAATGACTGTATATAGTGTTTTCTTTTCCATGAATGCTATTTATTAGAACGGAGCAGCTTTTATTCTCCTAATATAATATTTGTTACACATGTTCCGGCAGGAATCATCGGATATACCATGCCCTTGTTTTCTACGGTTACTTCCAGCAGGTAACTGCCGTTATGGTTAAGCATTTCAGTGATGGCATCCTGCAGTTCTTCCCGTTTATCCACTCTTTTTCCGGCTATTCCGTATGCAGCGGCAATGGCTACAAAGTTAGGGTTTTTCATCGGGGTTTCGGAATACCGCTCATCAAAAAATAACTCCTGCCATTGTCTAACCATTCCTAAGAAGCTATTATTCAGCAAAATAATTTTTATATTTATATCTGTTTGCATGATGGTTCCCAGCTCCTGAATGGTCATCTGCAAGCCACCGTCTCCTACAAACAGGCAAACTGTCCGGTCGGGTGCTCCGAATTTGGCGCCTATGGCTGCGGGCAATCCGAATCCCATTGTACCTAATCCTCCGGATGTGACACAGCTACGGGATTGTTTGAATTTAAAGTATCGGAGGCCCATCATCTGATTTTGCCCTACATCTGTTACTAATATAGCATTATGGTCTGTTGCTTCCGAAACTTTGTTTACTACTTCACCCATTTTCAACGGACCTTCTTCCGGATAAATTTCTTTTTTTATTACTTTTTCGAATTCCAGATCTTCATAAGGTTTGAATTCTTTTTTCCATTCGGAATGGTCATTTTTATTTAATAACCGGGTTACTGCCGGCAGGGTTTCTTTTACGTCTCCCAATACGGCAACGGTAGTTTTTACATTTTTGTCTATTTCCGCAGGGTCAATGTCGAAGTGAATGATTTTGGCCTGCTTGGCGTATGTATTCAGATCACCTGTTACCCGATCATCAAAACGCATGCCGATTGCAATCAGCAGGTCACATTCGTTTGTCATCCGGTTCGGGCCAATGTTTCCATGCATTCCCAGCATTCCCATATTCAACGGATAATCGGAGGGCATCGCAGAAAGTCCCAGCATAGTCCATGCAGCGGGAATATCCGCTTTTTCCAGAAATGCTTTCAATTCTTCTTCTGCATGACCTAAGATTACTCCCTGTCCGATCAATGCAAGGGGTTTCTTCGCATAATCAATCAGGTGGGCAGCTTCCGCCACTTTTCCCGGTACCATATCAGGAATAGGCTGATAGCTGCGGATATGGTGTATCTTTTTATAAATATAATCGAATTTATTCACCTGTGCATCTTTTGCCAGGTCCAGTACTACAGCTCCCGGCCGGCCGGTAGAAGCAATGTAGAATGCACGGGCTATTGCCCATGGAATTTCTTCCGCGCTACGAATCTGATATGCCCATTTGGTAATAGGTAGTGTAATTCCTACGACATCTGTTTCCTGAAAAGCATCGGAACCCAACAGGGCAGAGCTTACCTGTCCGGTAATTACAATCAGTGGGGTACTGTCTATCATAGCATCCGCAATTCCGGTAATGGCATTGGTTGCTCCCGGGCCGGAGGTCAGGAGGGCAACTCCTACTTTTCCTGAAACCCGGGCATAACCCTGGGCGGCATGGGTAGCTCCCTGTTCATGACGAACGAGGATATGATTTAATTTTCCGCGATAATCGTATAAACTATCGAATACCGGCATAATGGCTCCTCCCGGATATCCGAAAATCGTGTCTACTCCTTCTTGGATCAACGAGCGCATCAACGCTTCACTTCCTGAAATATAATTATCTGTATTCATTGTAATAATCTATTCGTAAAGTTAATGGATGAAAAAGTTAAATAATTCTTACGGCTCCTTTATCTGCGGAACTTACCATACTGGCGTATGCCTGTAAGGCTTTGGAGACTTTCCGGTCTCTCGCAGGTTTGAATGCGTCTTTTCCTTTTGCCAGTTCCGCTTCTCTGCGGGCAGCTAATTCTGCTTCATCCAGTTTGACATTGATAGATCGGTTCGGAATATCTATTTCAATAATATCACCGTCTTTTATCAGTCCGATATCTCCACCGGCAGCCGCTTCCGGAGAGATATGTCCGATAGATAATCCTGAAGTTCCTCCTGAAAAACGTCCGTCCGTAATCAACGCACAGGCTTTTCCCAGATGCCTGGATTTAATATAGGAGGTCGGATAAAGCATTTCCTGCATTCCGGGACCACCTTTAGGTCCCTCGTGGACAATAACCACGACATCTCCTGCAGCTACTTTGTCTCCTAATATTCCTTCACAAGCGCTTTCCTGTGAATGGAAAACTTTTGCTGTTCCGGTAAATTTAAAAATACTTTCATCTACTCCGGCAGTTTTTACTACACAACCATCTTCTGCAATATTTCCTTTCAGGATAGCTAATCCGCCTTCTTTGGTATAAGCGTGTTCAAAATCGCGGATACAACCGTTTTCCCTGTCTGTATCCAGGGTTTCATACGAACAGTTCTGCGAAGCTAATTTCAGATTGAATTTATTTGCCGGCCCGGATTTGTATTTGTTGATGGCTTCCGGTATTACATTTTTACTGCAAATATCGAATCGGTCAATAGCTTCTGCCAGGGTATTTCCATCTACACGCTTTACGGAAGTATCTATAATGCCTGCTTTTGCAAGTTCACCCATAATTCCCAGGATTCCTCCAGCACGGTTTACATCCTGTATGTGATATTTTGGGGTATTCGGAGCTACTTTACATAAGCATGGCGTTTTGCGGGAAAGGGCATCAATATCATCCATTGTAAAATCTGCTTCTGCTTCCTGTGCGATAGCAAGAAGATGGAGAATGGTATTGGAAGAACCACCCATGGCGATATCCAGTGTCATGGCGTTCAGAAAAGCCGCACGGGTAGCGATGCTTCTGGGAAGTACACTTTCATCTCCGTCCCGGTAATATTTATATGCATTTTCTACAATGAGTTTTGCAGCATCTTCGAATAACTTTTTACGGTTTATATGAGTGGCAACGATTGTTCCGTTGCCCGGTAAGGCAAGACCTATTGCTTCGTTGAGGCAGTTCATTGAGTTTGCCGTGAACATTCCGGAACAGGAACCACAAGTAGGACAGGCAGACATTTCCGCTGCTTCTACCTGGCTGTCGGATATGCTTTCGTCTCCGGCTTCGATCATGACATCAATCAAATCGAGTGCGCGATCTTTTAATTTACCGGCTTCCATCGGACCGCCGGAAACAAAAATGGAGGGAATATTAAGTCGCATGGCAGCCATGAGCATTCCCGGAGTGATTTTATCGCAATTGCTGATACAAACCATGGCATCTGCTTTGTGTGCGTTTACCATGTATTCCACACTGTCGGCAATCAAATCCCTGGAAGGCAGGGAGTACAGCATTCCGTCATGTCCCATTGCTATTCCGTCATCGATGGCAATAGTATTGAATTCTGCAGCAAAACATCCCAGTTTTTCTATTTCGGCTTTTACCTGTTGGCCGATTTCATGCAGGTGGACGTGTCCGGGGACAAATTGCGTAAATGAATTGACGATTGCAATAATAGGTTTCCCCATCTGTTCGGTTTTCATACCATTTGCACGCCATAAGGAACGTGCTCCGGCCATTCTCCGGCCTTGTGTACTTTGTGAACTTCTTAATTCTTTTTTCATTGTAAATTTATATTACGCTACATTCAAAAGAACTGCGGTTTGTTACTAGTACCCCAATTCTTTTATTTATTTTTCCCTTATCATAACCTTTTTATTCATCTGAGAAAAACCGGTCAGTGGGTGTTCATCTGCTTCCTTTTAAGGAAAAAGCCTTTCTCAGGTTGAATTGAGAAAGGCTTTTTCGTAAAAAATTTATGACATCAAGCTACGGCACACCCTTTCTCTTTCCTTTTGGTAACTAAAAGGACGACGATAAGTAAGAGTATGTGTAGTGAGTTGCTAATCATTATTTTTATTATTGTTGCTTTTTTACGATGGTGCAAATTTCGTTCATATTTTTGAACTATCAAAACAATTCAGTAAAAAAATAGTGTTTTATATTGAAATTTGTAAGAAAAGGATTCTTTTTAATTAGGAATTCGTACTGTAGAGACTTTTTACCAATGTGGGGATTAACCGGATTATTACCTGAGATCCCACCACTCTTCCCTTCTCCGAAGGGAAGTACCTTTTGACTCCGTCAAAAGGGGTAGGGTTGGACACAAGATGATAACCCTGCGAATAAAAAAGTTAAAGTTTATTTAGGAAAATAAGTCCTTTATGCATGACCTGATATGCCATTTAAATATCCTTTACAGGTTTTTATATATATTATATAATAAGAAATAGTTTTATTTTCAGAGATACTTTTATTGAAAAAATATATTTTAAAATCTTTTCGTTTATTGCTATCACAACAGAGGTCTGAAAGAAATATCAGGGTTAAAAGCAGTGTTTTTCCATTTTATAATGATTTTTTCAGAAGACTAATCAATTTTTTTATTAAATTATTTCCAAAATTAAATACTTGAAAAATAATTAAGTAAAATATTTTTTCATCTGCTTTTTTGAAAAAGAGATAATAATCAGGATATATAATTTTTTTATATTAATATTTATTTTATAACTTTAGAGACCGATATATGTGAAAAACTAATATAAACACTTGTATGAGTTATCTGAAATTTGATAAAATCGTGATGAATAATCTGGAGCAGTCTCTGTCGAAAGAAGTACTCCGGACTAATCGGTCAGGTGCCTATCATTCCTCTACGATTGTAGATTGTAATACTCGTCGTTTCCATGGTCTGCTGGTTATTCCGGTTCCTGAACTCGGAAAAGATAATCATGTGCTTTTGTCTTCTCTGGACGAAACAGTTATTCAGCATGGTGCGGAATTTAATCTTGGATTGCATAAATATCAGGGAGATAATTACAGCCCGAAAGGACATAAATATATACGTAGCTATGATTGTGAATCCACTTCGCGTACTGTTTACCGGGTAGGAGGGGTGCTGCTTTCTAAAGAAAAACTGTTTGTATCGCATGAAAACCGTATTTTGATCCGTTATACGTTACTAGATGCACACTCTCCAACCACATTACGATTCCGTCCTTTTCTTGCTTTCCGCAATGTGAATTCCCTGACGCATGAAAATGATATGGTTAACCGGAATTATTGGGAAACAGAAAATGGCGTGGTGATGCGTCTGTATGAAGGGTATCCGGATTTGTACATGCAATTTAATAAGAAAAATAATTTTGTTTATGCGCCGGATTGGTACCGGGGTATTGAATATAGTAAGGAACAGGAACGGGGATATAAATTCCGGGAAGACCTTTTTGTGCCCGGCTATTTCGAATTGCCTATCACAAAAGGTGAAACGATTATTTTCTCGGCCGGTATCAGTGAAACTTTTACCCGTACTCTGAAAAGGACTTTTGAGAATGAGGAGAAAGGAAGGACAAAAAGAACCAGTCTTACGAATTGCCTGAAGAATTCCGCCCGCCAATTTTATAAGAAGGTAGGGAATGATTTATACCTGCTGGCCGGATATCCTTGGTTTGGTACGCGGGCAAGGGATTTGTTCGTAGCATTACCCGGTTGTACCCTGGGAGTGGATGAGATTGAGAATTTTGAAGCGATTATGGAAACGGCTTCTGTTGCTCTTCGGAATTTTATGCAGCGGAAAGAAATAGAAAAAGATATTTCTGAAATAGACGCGCCGGATGTATTTCTCTGGGCTGCCTGGGCTATTCAGCAATATGCCAAGGAAACCAGTAAAGAACGTTGTCTGGAAAAATATGGAAGCTTATTGAAAGAGATGGTTGAGTTTATTATTAATCAGAAACATGAGAATCTCTTTTTACATAAGAATGGATTGGTATATACTAATGGAAAGGAAATTCCCGTTTCCTGGATGAATTCTACAGTGGGCGGAAAACCATTGTGTCCACGTACCGGTTATCTGGTAGAATTTAATGCACTATGGTATAATGCCCTGCGGTTTTGTGCCGAACTGATGGAGCTAACCGGTGATGATTTTAAGGTAAAGGCGCTTACGGATTTGGCTGGGACAGCCGGTGAATCTTTTATGGACACCTTCTACAATGATTATGGTTATCTATTCGATTATGTAGATGGTAATTTTATAGACTGGAGTGTTCGTCCGAATATGATCTTTGCTGCTTCTCTTGACTTTTCTCCTTTGGATAAAGGTCAGCGGAAAGGAGTGCTGGATTTTGTTACTAAGGAACTGCTTACTCCTAAAGGAATCCGAAGCCTTAGTCCGAGGAGCCAGGGATATAATCCTTATTATGATGGTGTAACGGAACAGCGGGAACATGCTTATCATCAGGGTACAGCCTGGCCATGGCTGTTAGGTGCTTATTTTGAGGCGTATCTGAAAATATTTAATTTAAGCGGATTATCTTTTGTAGAAAGGATAATTGCCGGTTTTGATGAAGAAATGAGTAGCCGTTGTATCGGTTCTGTATCGGAGCTTTTTGATGGAAATCCTCCTTTTGAAGGAAGAGGGGCTATTTCTTATGCCATGAATACGGCAGAATTACTACGGATTATTAAATTGCTTGGAAAATATTCTTTGCGTATCAACTAGAAAAGTGTTTCCTGTTTGGTACTATTTTGCTGATTTTTTTATTATCCTCACTCTTTTTTTATAAAGAGAATATATATTTTTAATTACTAAATAATTGAAAAATGTAAAATAATAACCCAAATATAAAACACGTAAAACAACCTTAATTAATGAAAGCTCTTATGTTCGGGTGGGAATTCCCACCACATATTCTAGGCGGATTAGGCACAGCTAGCTATGGTTTGACCAAAGGCATGAGCATGCAGCCGGATATGAAGATAACGTTTGTTATTCCTAAGCCCTGGGGAGACGAAGACCAGAGTTTCCTTAAGATCATCGGTGCCTGCAACACACCGGTTGTCTGGCGGGATGTGCAGTGGGAGTACGTACGGGATCGGCTTGGCAAAGCTATGTCCCATGAGGATTATTATGCTATGCGGGATCATATTTATGCTGACTTTTCTTACCTTCGTACAAATGATTTAGGTTGCATTGATTTTTCAGGACGCTATCCCGATAACCTGCTGGAAGAAATTAACAACTATTCTATTGCAGCAGGAGTTATCGCCCGTACTTTCCCTTGTGATATCATCCATTCTCATGACTGGCTAACCTACCCGGCCGGAATACATGCAAAGTATGCAACAGGCAAACCGCTGGTCATCCATGTCCATGCTACGGATTTTGACCGCAGCCGTGGAAATGTAAATCCACAGGTGTTCGGTATTGAAAAAGATGGAATGCATCATGCAGACCATATTATTACGGTGAGTGATCTTACCCGTAAGACAGTCATTGAAAAATATGGTATTGATCCGTCAAAAGTGACAACGGTCCATAATGCCGTGGAACCGTTGAGTAAAGAAATTGAAGGAATCAAGCCTTTGAGAGGCACCGATGATAAAGTGGTGACTTTTTTAGGCAGGATTACGATGCAAAAAGGTCCGGAGTATTTCGTAGAAGCTGCTCACCGGGTGTTGCAGAAAGCTAAAAATGTGCGGTTCGTAATGGCAGGCAGCGGAGATAAAATGAATGAAATGATCCGTCTGGCTGCTGCCCGTAAGATTACCGACCGGTTTCATTTCACCGGATTCCTGAAAGGAAAACAGGTATATGAAATGTTGAAATCAAGTGATGTGTATGTCATGCCTTCGGTTTCCGAACCTTTTGGAATTTCACCTTTGGAAGCTATGCAGGTAGGAGTGCCTACTATTGTTTCCAAACAATCGGGCTGTGCGGAAATATTGACAAATATTTTCAAAATCGATTACTGGGACATTGATGCGATGGCAGATGCGATTTATTCCATTATTACTTATCCCTCTTTATACCAATATCTGAAAACAGCAGGGAAAAGCGAGGTCGATGAAATAAAATGGGAATATGCCGGGGATAAAGTCCGGCAGATTTATAACAATTTTGCTTACAAATAAAGTCTTTTAAAATTGATTCAAAAACATAAAACACATACGATATGAAGACCATTTGTTTTTACTTTCAGATACACCAGCCGTTTCGCTTGAAAAGATACCGGTTCTTTGATATTGGAGTGGACCATTATTATTATGATGATTATAATAATGAAAATATTATCCGTCGCATTGTAGAAAGATGTTATCTTCCGGCTAATCGTATTATGCTGGAAATGATAAAAAATGCCAATGGTAGATTTAAAGTTTCATTTTCTATCACCGGAACAGCTTTGGAGCAGTTGGAAATTTATGCTCCGGAGGTGATTGACGGATTCAGAGAGCTGGCAAAGACGGGCCATGTGGAATTTCTGGCGGAAACATATGCCCATTCTCTTTCTTCTCTGGCAGATAATCCGGAAGAGTTTATCCAACAGGTAAAGATGCATTCGCAGAAAATAGAAAGTTTGTTTAATGTAAAACCTACTGCTTTTCGGAATACAGAACTTATTTATTCGGATGAAATAGCAGCTCTCGTTGCTTCTATGGGATATCATACGATGCTGACTGAAGGGGCAAAGCATATTCTGGGATGGAAAAGTCCGAATTATGTGTACCATGCTGCCGGAAATAAGAAGATGAAATTATTGCTTAAGAATTCTAAATTGAGTGATGATATTGCTTTCCGTTTCTCTAATTATGAATGGGATCAATTTCCTCTTACGGCAGATAAGTACATGTCCTGGATTGCTTCTTATCCGGAAGAAGAGCAATTAATTAATTTATTTATGAATTATGAAACACTGGGTGAGCTGCAACGATGGGAAACAGGTATTTTTGAATTCTTTAAAGCATTGCCACATTTTGCAGAGCAATATAATATTCAGTTTTCTACGCCTTCGGAAGTGGCAAAGAAAATGAAAGCTGTGGATGGACTTTCTGTTCCTTATCCGATCTCGTGGACGAATGAAGAACGGGATATTAGTGCATGGCTGGGAAATATTATGCAGAAGGAGGCTTTTGAGAAATTATATGAAATCGGGGAACGTGTTTCTTTAATGGACGATCGTAGCCTGAAACATGACTGGTTATTGCTTCAATCCTGTGACCATTTTTATTATATGAGCACCAAGCATTTTTCGGATGGAGCCGTACAAGCACATTACAGTCCTTACGAATCTCCTTATGAAGCTTTTAATACATATATGAATGTCATAAGTGATCTGGAAATCCGTATTAATGAAAAGATTCCTGAATCTATTGATAATGAAGAACTGAACTCTTTAATGACCACTATTCATAATCAGGATTCCAAAATCGAAGTACTGGAAAAAGAATTAAAAACTTTAAAAAGTAAAAAAAAGAAACCCGTAACCAGTACGAATTAAAATGTCTTTTAAAGTTCCAAAAGAGTAGAATGTACGGTTGATTGTTTAATCTTTAGGACAAAATAAAAAATAAACCCAACTCATATAGTTGGGTTTATTTTTTATCATTTTTGTTATATAAAAAAACTGAATTATTTATATGTTTTTTCTTTTTACCAGCGGGTATCGTTTTTAATAAGGAAATATGCTTTCCTCATCGTGCGTTTTTCTTCAGGAGTTTTTAAGTCATCAATAAATTGCATTCCTTTTTCCTGTACTTCCAGCGCTTCCCGTTTTCTTCCAAGCCGGTAAAGAAGATGGGCATACGTATCAAGAGTATGCGGTTCGTTCGGAACTAATTCCAGACTGGCTTCCGCCCATCTGGATGCACGGAATAATTTTTCCAGGTCCATTATTTCTGTAAATTGATAGATATCCCATGCTTCGTTATTCAGGGCAGTGGCTACTATTTTACGATACTGTTCTCTTGCATTTTTTCGTGTGGTATAATCGTCATATTCACAGGCATAAACAAATTTTGAAAGCACAGATACTAATTCCGTTTTTTTATTATCATACAGATTGTCGAATATTTTATTAAAATTTTCTGTTGCATTGTCATAAACAATTTTATTCATAAACATTTCAATCAACTGATAATAGACAGGTTCTCCTTGCAGATAAATTTCTTCCTCTTTGAAACAGGCAGTTACCATAAGGGGAGCTATGAGGTCAATGGTTGAAGGGGCTTTTTTATAAAGTTCATAATAATAAGGTCTTGCATCTATTTCCTTCCTACATGTGTACTGCCAGATATAATCTGTTGTGGTTTTAAAAAGACTTGTTGTTTCTTGGGTTTGGTTACCGGCAGATTGTGTATTTTTTTCGTATGCGGTGGATAAATAGGAAAGTACGGAAGCAAGGTTACCATCTTTTTCCAACGGATATGTATATCTTAAATCTTTAAGGCAATCTTTGATTAATGAAAAAGTTTCTTCATTATCATAGATATTGTTTTGCTCATTGAGAAGAACAAAAGCATCCAGGTTTCGGATAAAATCTTCTTTTTCCAGTGCTATGTTCCATTCAAAAATATTTCTTTCTCCTGAATCTTCCTTTTCACTGATATATTTTTTCCTGAATGAACTGATATCGTCTTCATCTTCGTCCTGTACCTGCATGTATAAACGTAAATATGCTTCCAGTTTCTTTAGTTCTTCTTTTGAATTTTTTGTGTTCTTAGCAGTGAGGAAAGTATTTATATATTGTCTGTCGAGTACATTTTTTGTGAATTCCGGATCACTCCCTGTTTTTTTGAGGAATATATCACCCGAACAAACATCGTCTTCGAATAGCACTTCTCCGTCACCCGTCTGAATCTTTATTTCCGGGAAATAATTTATTTTTTTATCCGGAAAGATATTTTTGTCTTTATCTGTCAGAGTATAAAAAATAAAATAATTATTGAATTCGTTTACTTCATTATAATCATCCAGCCTGCTTTTCAGGTAAGCCAGTGGATCTCCGCATGGATAATTACCAGCAGGCTTCCGGTAAAGAAGCAGGTATTTATTTTCCTTTTTTGCAGCCTGAAGAGCTTCTTTATATGTATGATAAGAGGAGAAAAAGGTATCCTGATTGTCATTGCTGTTTGATATTGTTATTTCAATAATTTCTTTTTCATCTTCCTCTTCGTAGTTGGTATATTCCGGATTTGGTAAGCTAAAACTACGAAAGAAAGCTATTTCTTTGTAGTCACTTATCTGATTTGTTTCCCGGAGAAGAATTTCATCTATTTCATTGGTGATAAAAAACATGCTAATCTCATCTTTTTTTCTTTGTTTTTCACCAACGATTATTTTCAGTTCATTGTTGTTTTCACCCCGGTATGCCTTGAAAAAATTAAAAAAGGAGAAATCCTCGTTATCGCTTTCCAGAATAGCCAGTTCATTTGCATTTGCCGGAATTGGGAAAACATATATCTCATTATTGGGATAGGAGGTATGTTCCAGGTATATGGAATCACCTCGTTCTATCAGAAAATTCATATCCTCTTCTTCTGATCCGGAAAAGTGATCGGAAGATATTATTTCCGTAATATCGATTTTAGTTGCCGAAGAATAATCTTTTCCAATCAAAATATTTAAATAAAAAGGGTACTGTTCGTTTACTAGTATACGTATTTTGCTATTTTCTACGTCCGGTACATTCTTATAACGGATAGAAAAAGGTGTATATTGAGTATCGGATTTAAAGAGTATTGTGTCCGATTCCAGATGATAATTTCCTTTCATCTCTATGTGGTTTTCCTTTCCTTCTTCATAGCCATAGTAGCTGTTTTCTTTTACCGAGAAGTAATAACGGTTATTTTTTCCCAATAGCAGTGTTACATCTGCTTCTGCTATGGAGAATTTGTATTTTCCTATCGGAAAGTTTGCATTGATGGTCTGGGCTACTGCGGATAAACCGAATGAAAGGAGAAGAGATAATAAAATGGTCTTTTTCATTTTTTTCTTTATATATACGATTTTGTGCTCGTATGAATTAAAAAAGGATTTTGTTTAAAAAAGAAAATCAATTCGTAAAGACAAATTGATTTTCAAATATAAGGTATTTTAATTAATAAAATGTTAAATTAGAATCAATATTTATAAAGATTCCAGGATTCTTTTCATTACCACCTGAGCGGAAATCTCACGATTGGCTGCTTCCGGAATTACAAGAGATTGCGGACTTTCAATTACCTCATCGGTAACAATCATATTTCTACGTACCGGCAGGCAGTGCATGAAATATGCATTATCGGTTAATGCCATTTTCTTAGTATCCACCGTCCAATCCATATCCATGGATAATATTTGCCCGTAATTTTCTTTTTCATATGCCGCCCAGTTTTTTGCATAGATAAAGTCTGCATGCTGGAATGCTTTTTCCTGGTCGTATTCCACCTGTGCCTTTCCTACAAATTCCGGAGCCAGTTCATATCCTTTCGGATGTGTGATAACAAATTCATAATCGGTTTCATTCATCCACTCTGCAAATGAGTTTGGTACAGCCTGGGGCAATGCTTTGGGGTGAGGAGCCCAGGTCATAACCACTTTAGGACGATCTTTCTTTTTGTATTCTTCAATAGTAATGTAATCGGCAAAGCTTTGCAAGGGATGCCTTGTTGCGGCTTCCATGCTAAATACCGGTTTGCCGGATAAGTCTATAAATTGCTGAATGATCTTTTCGCTATAATCTTCTTCCCGGTTTTCGAAACGGGCAAAAGCGCGTACTCCGATCATGTCACAATAACAGCCCATGACAGGAATAGCTTCCAGGATGTGTTCGGGTTTGTCTCCATCCATGACAACTCCCCGTTCTGTTTCCAGTTTCCAGGCTCCCTGATTAATATCCAGAACCATCACATTCATCCCCAGATTCATGGCTGCTTTTTGTGTACTTAAACGGGTTCTCAGACTGGAGTTGAAAAAGATCATCATCAGGGTTTTGTTTTTCCCTAAGTGATTATATTTGAAGCGGTCCGATTTAATATCCATTGCTTCTTTAAAGGCTGTTTTCAAATCGCCTATATCGTGTACGGTTGTGAAATGACGCATAATGATTATTTTATTAATGTAAAAAGTAAAAAGAAATAGGTTTATTATTTTATCTCTTTTATCTTTTGTTTTTACTTTTTGCCTGCAAAGATAAAATTTAAATCTGAGTTTTGTACTTTTTTAATTCTGCCCTGAGTGTTAATGCTTTTCCGTTGGTAACAGCATTCAGCTTTTCCCAGAATCTGGCGCTGTGATTCATTTCAATCGTATGGGTAAGTTCATGCAGAAGCACATAGTCAAGCAAGTGTTCCGGTAAAAGCATCAGATAAAGGGAAAGGTTAATTGTTTTTTTACTAGTACAGCTTCCCCATCTGCCTTTGCTTCTGTTTATTTTTACTTCATTATATATAAAGCCGTGTTTTTCGGCAAGCATTCTTATTCGTTCCGGCAATAGACGCTTGGCTTCCAGGCGTAGAAATCTTTCTATTCCTTTTTTTAATATTTGCTGATTTTCCGGTTGGTAAAAATCAATCTCCTGTGGACAGGAAATGTGGAGGATATTGTTCTTTAATGAAAAGTAAAAGTTCTTTCTTTCGTTACGGAAGATATGGACAGAAAAAGAATAGGTAGATAAGTTTGTATTTTCATCTAACAGTTTATTCCCGTTTTCCTTTTGATGAGCAGAAAGTTTATCCCTGAATTTTTCCAATACAGATAATCCTTCCTGCAGGGTAGCCCTTTTAGGCAATGTAATGTAGATCGCGTCTTCTCTTATCCGCAATACAAAGCGCCTGGCTGTTTCATGACGCCGGAAAATGATTTTTCCTAATTCTTTGTCTACATGCTCTATCATGTTGCAAATTTATGAATTTCATTTTCCGGTATAGTTACCCGGGAAATATTTTATTGGTCTTTTTTTCAAAAATAAGCGGATAATGGGTAAAGAGACAAAATAAGACACTTTTTCTATGGAGAATAAGCTTCCGAATAATTTCTTCCTGCATTTTTAACTATTTCCTAAAATTTTCTCTGTTATCTTTGCTTATTATTTTCAAGGTAACCATAAACCGATTGCATGAAGCCGTTCCTTTATCGTGTTGCAGAACTCTTTTTAACGCATTACCGGGAAGAATTAACAGACATTCATTTTGTTTTTCCTAATCGACGCGCAGGTATTTTTTTTCAGAAATACCTAGCGGAAATTGCACGGCAACCCTTATTTTCTCCTGAAATTCTGACGATAAATGATTTATTCATTGAATTGTCAGATATGCAACTGGCAGACAATATCGGTTTGTTGTTTGAAATATATGATGTTTATAAAACAGTCAGCCAGGCTACAGAAACATTTGATGAATTTGTTTATTGGGGAGAAATGCTGCTTAGTGATTTTGATGATGTAGACAAATATCTGGCAGATCCGAAACAATTATTCTGTAATGTAACCGATATAAAAGAAATAGAGAGTCGGTTCAATTTCCTGACAGAGGAACAGGTAGCAGCTATCCGCCGTTTTTGGGGAAATTTTATTCCGGTAGGAGAGAATCCGCAAAAGAAAGATTTTATGTATATCTGGGAAATTTTGTATCCGATGTATGTGGAATTAAATCAGCGACTGGAGCAAAAGGGGATTGGATATGAAGGAATGATTTACAGGAAAGTCGCGGAGAAGGTTAAAAGGAAAGAAGATATCCAATGGCCTTTTTCGCATATTGTATTTATAGGTTTTAATGCTCTTTGTAAAGCGGAAAAAGTATTATTAAACCATCTGAAAAATACGGAAATAGCTGACTTTTACTGGGATTATGATGCTGACTGGGTCAGAGACCCGGAGAATAAGGCTTCTTTTTTCATCACAGATAATTTTAACCGTTTTCCTTCGAAACATACTTTGTATAATCATGCGGATTTATTTGACAATCGGCCGGAATTTGAATTAATAGGTATTCCTTCCGGAGTAGGACAGGCGAAAGAGATGTATAATATCCTGAAACGTTTGTATGCGGATAAAAGCATCCATGAATCTACTTCAGCACTTAATACTGCCGTTATTCTCCCGGATGAGAATATGCTGCTTCCGGTATTACATTCTATTCCGGAAGAAATCTCCCGGATTAATGTGACAATGGGTTATCCATTATGTGATACTCCTGTGGATGGTCTGATGCAGCATATTGTGGAAATGCAGCGTAATGTCCGTTTACAGGGTGGACAGCCGGTGTTTTATTATAAATATGTATTGCCGGTATTGAATCACCGGTATATTACTTTCTTTGCCCCGGAAGAAGCACGACGTTTTGTGCTGGATATTCAGCGGCATAACCGGTTTGTTATTCGTAAAGAACATATTCCGGCACATCCTGTTCTGGAGATGATTTTCCGTATACCTTCTAACCCTTATGCGGCTTCTGATTATTTATTGGATCTTCTTCTTTATTTTCAGCAGGTTATTCCGGACCCGGATGAAGATGAGGAAGTGCCATTAAGATTAACACAGGTAGAAAAGGAGTTTATTTACCGTTATTATATTACTGTCAACAGGATGAAAGAGCTGCTTTCGGAAAAAATAAATGCCGAAATGAGTATCGATGCTTATTTTCGCTTGTTGAAGAAACTGGTTGGTACCGTCAGTATTCCTTTTGTCGGTGAACCATTATCCGGATTGCAGGTGATGGGTACGCTGGAAGCCCGGGCACTAAACTTCGATAATATTATTATCCTTTCTATGAATGAAGGGGTTTACCCTAAGCGGGAGGCAAAGCATTCTTTTATTCCTTATAACCTGAGACAAGGATTCGAATTGCCGAATATGGAACATCAGGATTGTATTTTTACGTATCATTTTTATCGGATGATCTCTTGTAGTAAAAGGGTGTTTATGTTGTATGATACCCGTTCGGACGGTTTGCAGACAGGAGAAGTAAGCCGTTTTGTTTATCAGCTCAAATATCATTATCAGGTTCCGATAAAAGAAAAACTTCTGACCTTTGATGTCAAATTGAATGGAATGACCTCCATTATCCTGCAGAAAAATGAGCATATTGCCGGACAGCTGTCCCGTTTCCTTGACGGAGGGGATAAAGCTTTGTCTGCAAGTGCGGTAAATACCTATATTAATTGTCCGTTCAAATTTTATCTTGCGAATGTGGAAAGCCTTTCCGAAGAAGATGATGTGACGGAGACGATAGAAGCAAGTACTTTTGGCAGCATTTTTCATCAGGTGATGCAGGATATTTATGAGCCGTTGGCTAACCGGATAATTCAGGCGGATATATTGGTAAAGATAAAGAACGATGATGACTTTTTAACGGCTCTTATAGAAAAGGCTTTCGGTAAATATTTTCATCGTAGTAACAAGCGGGAGAAACTAACCGGACAGAATTTTCTTGTCAGTGAAATTATCCGCAAGTATGTCAAAAAGATGCTGGATATAGATCGGAAACACACTCCGTTTACTTATCTTGAATCTGAAATGCTGATCCGTACTTCCTTAACATTGCCTTCCGGAAAGAAAGTGCAGTTAAAAGGTTTTATCGACCGTATTGATCAGGTAAACGGAGTGATTCGTATTCTGGATTATAAAACGGGAATGGGTGTACAAACTTATAAAAATATTCCCCATTTGTTTGAGAAGGAAACAGATAAAAGACCTAAAGACCTGATGCAGGTATTTATGTATTGCCTGTTATATGAAGAAATTAAAAAAACAGGTCTTCCTATTGAGCCGGGAATTTACTACCTGAGGAATTTATTTGCTAATCAGTTTGATACACGGATTATACAAAAAGATACAGCGGCTACTGTAATTGAAGATTTTGCTGCATGCAAAGAAGAATTTAAAGATCATTTTTATGCTTGTCTGGAAGAAATTTTCTCACCGGAAATTCCTTTTACACAAACTACTGTAATTAAATATTGTGAATATTGTTCTTTTTCTGAAATATGCGGTAGATAACTTGCATTCTTAGGAGATAAGTTTATTTCTTTTTTATCATTTTCTTTTTTTCCTGTTTTTCTTTTCATTTCTTCCTTTTTCTTCTTTTCTTGTTTATCCCGATAAGAGTGACAAACAAAATATATTGCTTTTTGTTATATAAAAAGTAAAATACTTTACTTGGGTAATTATATAAACATAAAGCAATGCAAATAGATATACCAAAAACATCGAAAAAAAGAGTAGTTGTAATAGGTGGGGGGTTTGCCGGAATTTCTCTTATAAATAAACTGGACCAGAAATTATTTCAGGTGGTGCTTATTGATAAAAATAATTATCATCAATTTCCTCCTATGCTTTATCAGGTAGCTGTTTCCGGTATGGAGCCTAGTTCTATTAGTTTTCCTTTGCGCAGATTATTCAGAAAGCATAAAGATTTTTATTTTCGTCTTGCGGATGTCCGGTCTGTCAATACCGGGAATAATACTATCCAGACAAATATAGGAGAGTTTTTTTATGATTATCTGGTAATTGCAAATGGGGCAACTACTAATTTTTTTGGTATGAAAAATATTGAGGACGCTGCTCTTCCTATGAAAAGTATTGATGAAGCCATCACACTGCGAAACTCTCTTTTGCTAAGTCTTGAGGAAGCCTTAAATACTTCTGATATGCAAGTAAAAAGAGCATTATTGAATATTGTGATTGTTGGAGGTGGTGCTACCGGTGTAGAAGTAGCAGGAGCCGTTGCTGAAATGAAAAAATATGTTCTTCCCAAGGATTATCCGGACTTAAAAGATATGCCATTAAATGTGTATCTCATTGAAGGTGGACCGAAATTAGTTCCTGCTATGTCTGAAGGTGCTTCTCAACATGCATTGGATTTTCTTACTGAAATGGGAGTGAATGTATTGCTTAATAAAAGAGTGGTTGACTATCAGGATGAACATGTTAAATTTGATAATGGGGATAGTCTTATTACGAAAAATCTCATTTGGGTAAGTGGAATCGTTTGTGAACCCCTAAAGGGCTTTTCAGAAGACCAGATTGGTCATGCGGGAAGACTTTTAGTTGATGAACATAATCTTGTGAAGGGAACTAAAAATATATATGCTATCGGTGATGCCTGCCTGCAAATAGAAGAAAAATATCCGAAAGGACATCCACAGGTTGCACCTGTTGGAATTCAACAGGGACACAAACTGGCAAAGAACCTGAAATTATTAATGGAAAATAAACCATTAGAAACATTTAATTATTTTGATAAAGGTACCCTTGCTACTGTTGGTCGTAATAAAGCGGTTGCAGATATACATAAAATCCACCTGAACGGATTTTCAGCATGGTCTATCTGGCTTTTTGTTCATTTAAATTATATCCTGGGTGTAAAAAATAAAATATTTGTCCTTATGGACTGGATATGGAATTATATTAATTATGACCAAAGCTCCCGGTTTATTTTTTATTCTAAAAATAAAGTGCAAGAGAAATTAGATAAAGAAGAAAATGTTTAAAAAGGTTAAGGCTTAACATTTTTATCTTTTTCTTAAAACCTTTTCTTTTTCGATTCGTTTAAAATATAAAGGATTATTCCTAAATTTATATATTTTATTAAAGTAAAAATTACAGTTATGGGAAAAGAGAATGTAGAAATTATCAGGCAGTTACTTGATGTCGATAAGTTATTGGAAATGCTGAATGTGGCTTTAAGTGAAGAATGGCTGGCTTATTATCAGTATTGGGTAGGAGCACGGTTAATTGAAGGACCGATGCGGCCATCCGTAGAAAAGGAATTACTTACTCATGCCAATGAAGAACTGGAACATGCCAACATGTTAATTGAGCGCATTATACAACTGGATGGCACACCGGTATTGTCTCCTGAGGATTGGTTTAAGCTCGCACGTTGCCAATACCTTCCTCCTACGGATGAATATATTGTTGCCGTATTAAAACAGAACCTGAGTTCGGAAAGATGTGCCATTGACAGATATAAAGAAATTGCAGACTATACATTTGGTAAGGACCATACTACCTATAAAATAGCCTCTCAGATACTGGAAGAAGAACTGGAGCATGAACAGGATATTGAAGATTGGCTGACAGATATTAATCAAATGAAAAATCATCGTGATTAATAAGTAAGAATTACTCAGGAGAAGAGCTGTTCTGTGGAAATAGAACAGCCTTTTTTATTAAAAATAAAAGCATAAATAGCTTACTATTGCTTTTAGTAAACTTTTTATAATTATAAGCTGTTTTTACAAAGCATTGTATTGTTTTTGCTAAGAAAAATACAAACAATAAGGTAGCAGTATTTTTTCTTTTTCCTAATTCATTAATTTTTGTGCTAAGAAAATATAATAGTTATGGCATTTATTGATTATTACAGCATTCTGGGGTTAGATCGTAATGCTTCTGCGGATGATATTAAAAAAGCTTACCGCAAATTAGCCCGTAAGTATCATCCGGATGTAAATCCTAATAATGCAGAAGCCCATGCTAAATTTCAGCAGATAAATGAGGCAAATGAGGTATTAAGTGATCCGGAAAAGAAAAAAAAGTATGATGAGTACGGTGAGAACTGGAAGCATGCTGAAGAATATGAAAGGGCACGCCAGCAACAATCACAGAATGGGGGATTTGCGTCTGACTTCGGAAGTGGAGGATACGGATATGATTTTTCCGGTAGTGATTTCGGTGGTGGTTTTTCCGATTTCTTTGAAAATCTTTTTGGAGGTAGTTCGGGAAGAAGCCGTGCCCGCAGTACAGCATTCAAAGGAAATGACTATCAGGCTGAATTACATCTTACATTAAGAGAGGCTGCAGAAACACATAAACGGACACTGGAAGTGAACGGGAAAAAGCTGCGCATTACTGTTCCTGCCGGCATTGCGGATGGTCAGGTAATTAAACTGAAAGGACAGGGAGGACCGGGAGCAAATCAAGGTCCCAACGGTGATTTATATATCACATTTGTAATAGGAAAAGATGATGTTTTTCAGCGCAAGGGAAATAATCTTTATGCAACAGTAGATCTGGATTTATATACAGCTGTGTTGGGAGGAGAAATAACAGTTGATACACTGACGGGAAAAGTCAAATTAAAAGTAAAGCCGGAAACGCAGAATAATACAAAAGTAAGGCTGAAAGGAAAAGGATTTCCTATATATAAAAAGGAAGGACAGGCAGGGGATTTATTTATCACTTATTCTATAAAAATTCCTACTAACCTTACTAATAAACAAAAGGAATTGTTTCAGGAAATTGCTAACTCTTAAATGAACAGATAGTATGGAAAAAGAATTGATTCTATTAAGTGAATATTGTAAGAAAAGCCGGATTGAAATAGATTTCCTTTTACGGTTGGAAAATGAAGGATTAATTGAAACAGAAATACAAAATAATATAAAATATATTCCTGTTTCTCAATTAACGCAGATTGAAATATTTTCTCGCCTCCATTATGAATTAGCTATAAATATAGAAGGTATTGATGTAATCCATAATTTATTAAAACGCCTTAACCGATTAGAAAAAGAACTTTTTATATTAAGACGCCAAGTTGACTGGACAGATAATTTTATTTCGATAGATTTACCAGATGATGTTGAATAAATCTCCTCTGTTGTTGATAACTTTTCAGCGATTAAGATATTCTTAATTGAAATTTAACATATATTTGTAAGTGTATGTAAAAAGATTTTACTAAAGGTAAAATCTTTTTTTTTGTTATAATCTAATAGATAATGAAATAAGTATTTTTCACATTTAAAAATGTATGGATTAACATTTTATTTTTATCTTTGTCAAGTCTTAGTAAAAAGTAAAAAATGTACAATCTTAAAATTTAGAAGTTTTCCTTTTGGAAAACTTTTTATTTTTTATCTAATTAATAATTTATTTCATGGTATTTATATGTTATTGTTTTATAG
>JAJQEC010000047.1 GCA_021201815.1 Candidatus Azobacteroides sp.
AAACAAATTTGATTATTTACATAGTATCTTCTTCGAGGGGAGAGTGGGTGCGCAGTTTATCTTTGGGAGTATATTCCTTCCTTTTATTACTTAAGGAGGAATTCCGTGGAAATCCGGTTTCTTATGAAAAGCAATCATTATTGATTGATAATTAGCTTTTTTTAAATAAAATATTTCTTTATTGTTGTATTTTTGCTCTTTATTTCTCTGAAATAAGAAGAAAAACCTTGCGTTTGAGTTGAAAAAATAGCTTTATAACAAGTTTATGACTACTTTTGTCATACCTTTCTTAAAGGGGAAGGATAACTATAGAGATATATGAAATATAAGATCAACGCACCTGACATTATTCATACTAATATTACTCTTCCGGCATCTAAAAGTATAAGTAACCGGATTCTTATTATAAATGAACTGGGATATAGTCCTTACGAGATTGAAAATCTTTCGGACAGTGATGATACACAGGTTCTTTTGAAGGCGCTTCAGTCTAATGACAATTGTTTCGACATCGGAGCCGCCGGTACATCGATGCGTTTCCTGACAGCTTATTTGTCAAAGATTGCCGGTGAGTGGCAGATTACCGGAACGGAACGGATGAAGCAGCGTCCTATTCGCATTCTGGTGGAAGCACTGAATAAGCTGGGTGCGAGAATCGAATACCTGGAAAAAGAAGGATATCCTCCGTTAAAGATTTATGGTAGTTCGTTGACAGGAGGGGAAGCAGAGCTAAACGGCGGGGTAAGTTCTCAGTATATATCCGCGTTGCTGATGATAGCTCCTACCATGAGGGAAGGACTTACGCTTACTTTAAGTGGCAATATTATTTCTACGCCATATATTCGTCTTACTTTAAAGCTGATGGAGGAATTCGGTGTTCATTCCGAATGGATAGGAAACAAAATCCGTATTGCTCCTCAGGAATATATTCCCAAACGATTTAAAGTGGAAGCGGACTGGTCTGCAGCTTCTTACTGGTACCAGATTGCCGCTCTTTCGAAAAAAAGCAGCGTTCTTCTTCCCGGCTTATTGAAAGAGAGTTACCAGGGAGATGCGAAAGTAGCGGAAATATTCAACAGACTGGGAGTGAAAACAACCTTTTTACAGGATGGTATCCAACTGGAAAAAACGCCGGATGTAGTGGAAAAACTGGAATATGATTTTACCAGTCAGCCGGATCTTGCGCAAACGTTTGTAGTAACTTGTGTGATGATGGGTATTCCTTTTCGTTTTACCGGATTACAGAGTCTGAAAATAAAAGAAACAGACCGGATTGAAGCATTAAAGATTGAATTAAAGAAGCTGGGATACCTGCTTCAGGATGAACAGGACAGTATATTAACGTGGAACGGAGAAAGTACGGAGGCAGAAGCATCCCCTGTTATCCATACGTATGAAGACCACCGGATGGCTATGGCTTTTGCTCCGGTTGCTCTGAAAAAGGAAAATATATGTATTGCAGATCCCGACGTAGTGACTAAATCTTATCCTGGTTACTGGACAGATTTACAGGCTGCAGGATTTACTATTCAAAAAGAAGGATAATCTTCATGTGGGTTTTATTAGTCAGTTTAATTGTATTAGGAATTTTTACTTTTTTAATAACTAAATTTCAACAGGGAGCTTCTTCGCAAGCACAGGCACCGGAAAAAGAACCGGATTGTAAAAATTCGGAATATTGCTGTGGAGCTCATGAAATATGTGAGGAAGGGAAAAAGAAACGATCAGAAAAAAAATGGGAATATTACGAAGATGAAGAGCTAGACCGTTTCCGGGGAAAAACTTCCGACTCTTATACGGAAGAAGAAATAGCAGAATTCAGGGAAGTACTGGAAACATTACGGAAAGAGGAAATTAACGGTTGGCTTAAAAGTCTGAATCTTCGTGGCATAAACTTCCCAAGATCTCTTATTGGCTTATTATCGTCTCGTTTACAATGGAAAAACGGAAGATAGATAAAGAAAAAGATAGTTAATCACTTTTATTAAAATCAAACGTGCTGGAGCTTTTTCAATATACATTTTTCCAGAATGCCGTTCTCGGAGCATTCCTGACAAGTATTGCCTGTGGAATTGTCGGAACATATGTGGTCACCCGCAGACTTGTGTTTATTAGCGGTGGAATTACGCATGCTTCTTTCGGAGGATTAGGGCTTGGTGTTTTTCTGGGAATTAATCCGATTATTTCGGGATTGGTTTTTGCCATCCTGTCTGCGCTGGGGGTAGAATGGATGAGCAAGAAACAAGGGGTAAGGGAAGATTCTGCCATCGCAGTCTTCTGGGCGTTAGGAATGGCAATAGGGGTCATTTTTATTTTCCTGACTCCCGGATTTGCTCCGAATCTCTCGACTTTTCTATTCGGGAATATACTGATTATCAGCCAGACCGACTTACTCCTGAATGCAATCCTGGTGATCCTGCTGCTGCTCTTTTTCGGATTTTTCTTTTACCAGATACTTTTTATTGCTTTTGATAGTGAATTTGCCCGGTCTTTACAAATGCCCGTACGGTTTATCGAATATGGGATGATGTTTTTTATAGCTGTGACAATCGTACTGGCAAGTCGCATGATAGGAATTATTCTGCTGATTTCTCTTCTTACGGTTCCTCAAATTACTGCCAGCCTCTTTACATGCGGGTTCAAAAAAATTATTTATCTTTCTATCGGGATCGGATTTACAGGATGTATAACCGGTTTGTTATTATCGGCACAATTAAATGTTCCTTCCGGGGCTTTTATTATATTTGTATTAGTATTGATCTATTTGGCATGTAAATTATTGGTAACAATAACCAAGAAAAAAAGCCGGGAAAGAGCCTCTGTGTCATAAGAAGGAGAAAAAGGATTCCGCAAAGGCTATTGGTGTGCTTTTTATTGGTTTTTACCCTATGCAGGGACAGTAAAAAGGAAAATTTCCAGTTATAAATTATTTGAGAATGATAAACATTTGTTCCCATTGAGAATAAGCAAAATATATATTATTTTTTCTATTTTATCGGCAGGGTTGCTTTTCGTTTCATGCGGTAATAAAAAGAATACAGCTTCCAACCGTTTTATTCAATCTTTCAATACACGGTATAACGTGTATTTTAATGCGGAGGAAAATTATAAGAAAGCATTAAAATCAATGAATGAGGGATATACGGATGATTATACCCAATTGCTTCCGATGTACCCGGTGAGTAACCTGTATAATGATAAAGAAGCTTTATTACTGACTGAAGAAAGACAAATAGAAAACTCCTCCGATGTGATTAAAAACCAGACTTCTGCAGCTCAGGGAAGCTGGGATTATACCATTGAAAAATGCCAGAAAGCAATCAAGCTGCATTCTATTACTGTTAAACCACCGAAAAAAAGAGGGCAGAAAAATAATAAATCCTATCAGGAGTTTATGGCCCGGACAGAATACAATCCGTTTCTTCATAATGCATGGATGTTAATGGCAAAAGCCCGTTTTTATAAAGGGCAATTCCTTACTGCGGCTTCCACATTCAATTATATCGCGCGCATTTACGAATACGATCCGGATATTGCTTCGGAAGCACGGATCTGGGCTGCGCGTAGTTATAAAGAATTGGGTTGGGGTTTCGAGGCGGAAGACATCCTGAATAAATTAAATAACGATAAATTACCTCATAGCCAGTCTTCCTGGTTTTCATCTGTTTATGCAGACTATCTTATCAGCGAAGGACGATTGAGAGAAGCGATCCCGTATCTGGAAATAGCTGCAAAAAAAGCAGACACAAGAAGGCAAAAGGCAAGGATGACTTTCCTTTTAGGCCAGATTTATTCGGAACTGGGAGATAATGAGAATGCCTATCGGGCATTTGTGAAAGTTCCGGGCTTTAACCCACCATATGAGCTTGAATTTAATGCTCGTATAAAACAAACAGAAGTATTTCCTGAAATAAATGCCGGCAAAATTCTTGGGAAGCTGAATAAGATGTCCAAAAGCAGTAAAAACGAGAATTACTTGGACCAGATTTATTATGCGATAGGAAATATTTATTTGTCCCAGCAGGATACTACAAAAGCTATTGAAAACTATTTAAAAGGTGTGGATAATGCGACCAGAAGCGGGATGGAAAAAGCCATTCTTCAGATTCAGTTAGGAGATGTGTATTTCCAAAGACAACAATATGTAGAAGCACAACCCTCCTACTCCGAAGCCATGTCTATTATCCAGAAGACTTACAAAGATTACGAGCGGATAGCCAGGCTTTCTGAGACATTGGACGAATTAGTGGAGTATGTAAAAGAAGTGCAGTTACAGGATAGCCTACAACGTCTGGCAGCGATGCCAGAATCCGAAAGAATTGCAACTATAGAAAAGCTGATTGCTGATATAGAAAAACAGGAAAGAGAAGAACGAGAACGACTGGAAAGGGAAGAGCGACTGGCAGCCAATCAGGCAATGGGTGGTCCCGGAGTGGCCGGGGGAGCCGGTACGGTTTCTCCGAATATGCTTGGCGGAGATAATTCGTTCTATTTCTATAATCAAATGGCACTTAATAACGGCCGGACCGAATTCCAACGGAAATGGGGACGAAGAAAACTGGAAGACAACTGGAGAAGAAGAGACAAGGCTTCGGAATTTTCTGCGGATATGGCATTCAATGAAGGAAGCGAAGGTGTAGAAGGAGGACTGACTTCCGAAGAACTTTCCGGAGTAGAAGGAGAAGGTACAACGGAAGCTGCTAACGATACAAAAAGTGTAGAATACTATCTGCAACAAATTCCTCTTTTACCGGAACAGTTGGCAAATTCCAATGCCATAGTGGCTGATGGCTATTTTAATATGGCTCTTATTTATAAAAACAAGCTGGAGGATTACTCCCTGGCCATTAATGAATTCAACAAGCTGGACAACCGTTATCCGGAGAATGACTACCGGTTGGAAGCTTATTATAATATGTTCCTTATGTACCTGAAAATGGGAGACAGGAATATGGCAGATATTTATAAAAGCAAGTTGATTGCAGCGTATCCGCAAAGCGATTATGCGCTGGCAATCGGAGATCCGAATTTCGAATATACTATCCGTATGATGGACAGGATGCAGGATTCGTTATACGAAGCAACTTATCAGGCATATATGAATGGGAATGTACCACAGGTTCGTGCCAATTATGAAACAGCCCGTCAGGAATATCCGTTATCCAAACTTATGCCGAAATTCATGTTGCTGGATGCCTTTACGTATGCAAGTACAGGGGATGCGGATCAGTTTAAAAAGGTATTGAATGAAATTGTCGAAAAATATCCGGAAAGTGATGTTAATCAATTGGTAGGAGACATCCTTAAAGGTCTTGCCCGAGGACGCCAACTGGCTAAAGGTCCTATCCGCGGCATGTTATGGAATATGCGCCTGGGTGGTGATGATATCTCATTTACCGATGGAGATAGCATAGGAAATGTTTTCAATCCGGATCCCAATGTTCCTTACCTTGTGGCTATTGTATATCCTGCCGGAAATGTGGATACCAATGAGTTATTATTTGGTGTGGCCAGTTATAACTTCACTCATATATTAACACGAAATTTCGACCTGGATACATTCTCATTCAATGATATTTCTATGGTGCTGGTAAAGAGTTTTGTCAATTTTGAAGAGGTTTCCCAGTATTACCAGATGTTTATGAGTGATCCGACTATTGCAGAATTAACAAGATATACTCAACCGATTATTATTTCCGAATCCAATTTCGACCGGTTAATCGAAGGATATAGTATTGCCCAGTATATGGACTTCTATGACGAAACGTTCGGACTGGAAACACCGGTGCATATCAATGAAGCACTGAACGAAGAAGAATTGGAAGTAGAAGGTGAAGAGGCTGAGGCTGAAAAAGAAATAAATGAGGCAGATGAATCGGAAAGTGAACCGGAAATTGATCTGGATAACATTCAGATCGGAGGTTTCCCGGTAATTATTGCGCCGAATGAGTTACCGGCTCCTGCACCAAAAGATACGACCGTTGTTGAAGAAAAAAGCGATTCGGATAAAATAGATGATACCATAGAAGATGTATTGGATAAAATAGAAACAACGAAAGATGACATTACTAATAAGGCAAAACAAACATGGAATGATCTCTTATATGGAAAACCGGAACTGACGGACGAAGAAAAAGAAGAAGATGAACGGATAGAAGCTATCCTGAAAGCTGAAAAAGAAGAGAAAAAAGCATTGGAAAAAGAAGCAAAAGAAAAAGCCAAAGCTGAGAAAAAAATCCGGGATGAAGAAGAAAAAGCCCGGAGAAAAACAGAGGCAGATGCTAAGAAGGAAGCTGACAGGCTTGAAAAAGAAAAGATACAGGCTCAGAAAGATGAACAAAAGGCGATAGAAAAAGCAAAAAGTGATGCAGAAAAGGAAAAAGAACGGTTGCGGAAGGAAGCTTTAAAAGAAAAAGAAAACGCCAGAAAACAAAAAGAAAAAGATAGAAAAGAAAGGGAAAAGGAACGGAAAGAATTGCAAAAACAAAAGGAAAAAGAGCGTAGGGAAAAACTTAAAGAAAGAGAACGCCAACGGAAAGAAGCAGAAAAGAATAAAAATGCAGCCCGTAGCGTTAGGAAATAAATAATAACAGGTAATATTAAAACTATGGAGAATTTTGCTGGACTGGATGCCGGATTTTCCGATTACGAAAAATCAAAAATAGTAGTACTGCCAGTTCCTTATGATGCGACAAGTACATGGGTAAAGGGAGCTGATAAAGGCCCGGAAGCGTTATTAGAGGCTTCTGTAGCACTGGAGTGGTATGATATTGAAACGAAAAGTCAGGTATATTTACAAGGAATCCATACGGCTGCTTCCGTAACGGAAGATAAATCACCGGATCTTCTTTGTAATGAAGTGGAGAACAGGTTGCTGAAGATTATTTCGGATAAGAAATTTCCGGTAACCATCGGTGGAAACCATACGGTGAGTGTAGGTGCTTTCCGGGCAATGGCGAAAACGTATGAAGACCTGACTATTCTGCAATTGGATGCGCACAGTGACTTAAGGAAATTTTATGAAGGTTCGGAGCTGAATCATGCCTGTGTCATGCATAGGGCAAAAGATCTTACTCAAATAACACAGGTAGGTATCCGTAGTATGTCTGATGAAGAAACGTATTATTATGATCCGCACCGCATCTTTTTTGCCCATGAAATGCAGGAAGAGAGAAGCTGGTCTAAAAAGGCTTTGAAAACACTTAGTAAGAATGTATATATCACCATTGACCTGGATGTCTTTGACCCGGGAATTATGCCTTCTACCGGAACCCCGGAGCCAGGTGGACTGAATTATTATGAAGTGCTGCACTTTCTTCGTTCTGTGATTGAAAACAGGAATGTGGTAGGGTTTGATGTGGTGGAATTATGCCCGAATCTTTATAATAAAGCCCCGGATTTTATGGCTGCCCGTCTTATCTACCAGTTGCTGACGTATAAATTTATAGGAGTCAAGCCTGCGTAAGAATATTAACCAGAATAATAAAATGAGAAAAGGATGAAAAGGGAAATATTAGTATTCCTTTTTCATCCTTTTTATATAGTATTTAAATGCTATTATTGCAATCGTTTCAGTCTGTATAATAATTGCTGAATAGCTTCCTGAAAATCGTCGCAGAGGCTTTCGGTAAAGTCTTCTTTAAACAAATTCCGTTTTTCATTAATTTCCTGGTAAAAATCGGAAACATGCTGCACAATATCCCCAGGCACCCTTGTTTCCGGCACCACAATCGGCAGATCCCCCAACAACGCGTAACTTGTTTCCACAATGCTGTCTAATGCTTCACTAAGGCTGTCTATTGCCTGATCCAGAGCCATATGTTTTGCATAACTACCGGGGCCGGTTACATGCCAGTGAAAAAGTTTCAAACTTACGTTAAAAGCGTATAATTCGCCTAGAAACACGGCGATTTCAGCATTTGATGAACTTGTTTTTGCCATAATATTTTATATTTAAATTTCCTGTTTTATTGCTATCAGGATAAAAACAAGATGCATGCCTTGAAAGTTTAAAAGCCTGTCTGAATTTTCCACAGAAAAAATGTTAAAGCTCTCTTCCTGTTATTCGTATGATCCGGCATTGGATGAGTTATAAAAATCCGGAAGCTTTATGAAACACCTGGTTGAAAGCCAGATTGACAGCCATTGTATCCTTGTCATTAACGGGGAAAGGCATCTGATGGGAATAAGTAAAAGGGAAATCCCATTCTTCTGTGATCTTTTCGGAAATCCGTCCCATAGCCTTTTTTAAACCCAATGTAGGAATTACCGTATCATGTTTCAGCGAAATAGCCCGTATACGGTCTGAGGCTTTTTGAAAAAAGGATTCTCTTTCCTGTAGCATGACATCCGGACGAAGCATCATTTTGAAAGAGTTCTCAATGTCATCTTTTCCGAAAAAATCTCCGGGAATATGTCCTTTAAAGAAATCGCGGATAAAATAATTACTGACAAGATCAAATGCCTGATTGTCCAGAATATCCCGTGCTCTTCCGTTCATTTCCTTGAAAATAGATCCTCCGCAAAACATAAACAAACGGCTGTCGGTAAACAATTTTCCGGGATTAGCCAGAAAAAGGATTTGTGAAACAAAAGCACCAATGGAATACGCAAAGAAATTGACAGATGTATCTTCTTTAAAAAGAGGATGCCGTCCATCTTTTATTTCCTGAACCAATTGGTGAAGATTATAGATAGTTTCTTTTCCGGAAGTATATAATCTGCGGGGTTCTTTAGACAAACGACTACTTAAAGCCACATTTACAAAGGTAGAATTCTCCAGATTGGCCACTTCTTTCTTACGGGCACTTACCCATGGGAGAACACTTCTTGGATTAGACCACCATTTCGGCGACCTGTTCATATGAAAGGCTATGGGGAAAAGAATAACCGGTTTTCCTGTAGCTGACGATAAATATTCCGCCCAGGGAAGATATTTCTCCCAACTTCTTTCGTTTAATCCATGTAACAGGATAATAGCCTGATCTGATTTTTTTCTTCCTGCAGGATGAAAAATAACATATTCAAACTTTTTATTCTCGTCAATACGATCATCTGTTACATTACAGAATTCCGGCGGAGAAAGTTCTTTCTGTAAATCAGATACCTCATCCTTACAGGAAGTAAAAACAAAAGGAGATATTTCCAGGTTATTATCTTCCAACCGGACTTTCCTATCATAAGAAAAAACACTTTTAAGAAATTGAAAACGGCTTATTAATTCCATCATAAATGAATAATTTTCCACAAACAAACAACAGAAAAATTAACTGTCAAAAAAATCGTTGTTAGGTGCTTCTGAAAGGGTTAAAAACGCTTATAGAGGGGTAAAAGTTCGGTATATGGGGTGAATAATCCGTACAGATTTTACCAGAAGAAAGAATATAATGAGCTCTCCTGCAGTTTTTACAGATAGGTAAGAAGGGAAAAAGAAACATTTTTCTTTCCTCCTGTTTAATGAGGAAAATTATATATATTTGTTCCCGCTTAATGAAAATCAAGCCATGTTAGATCAGAAAATTCCCTCCTATATTTACGAAAAGAAGAATAGTATTCAGCTTATCCTGCTGACAGCATTTTTTGCGCTTGTCTTTATTAATATCTATAAGCCCTTCAGTTCTTCCAACTGGTATTCTGTTTCAGAATTTATGTATCTTGTTTATTCCAGTCTTATTATATTAACAGGAGTACTAGTAGTGGTGATAAGCAGAATTCTGATATATTACCGGGGTAGGAAAAAGGAAATTACCATGCCCTGGTACTTTATCTGGATTCTGCTGGAAATATTTTTCATGTCTTTATTCTATACCCTTTATACATTATTCCTGAATCCGGAAAGAGAATATATAGAAGTTTTTGAAGAATCGGCATTAAATACAGGGCTGGTGTTACTGCTTCCTTATTCTGTCATTCATCTTTATTTTTCTTATAAAGATAAAAAAAGCAAATTGCAAGCATTGGAAGAAGCAAAAGCAGAGACAGCTTCCAAGCAACAGGTATATACATTTTATGATGAAAAAAATGAATTACGACTTTCTGTGAGGAGAGAGAACCTGCTGTATATAGAAGCAGCGGATAATTATGTATATATCTGGTATCTCAATAAGGGACATTTGACAAAATTCATGTTGAGAACTTCCCTGAAATCCATAGAAGAAAGTATGACAGAAACCCCTGTTCTGCGGTGCCACCGCTCTTATATGGTTAATTCGGAACAGGTGAAGGTTATCAGAAGGCAAAAGGAAGGAATCTACATGGAATTCGGAATGGAAAATGTGCCGGATATTCCCATATCAAAAACTTATAGTGAAAAGGTCACTCAATGGTTTATTAAATACCCTGCTTAAAGAGATAAAAGGTAAGAGGTAAAATTAATTTACCTCTTACCTTTTATTGTATATTGTATATTTAAATTTTTTACTTCTTTACAGGGAAAGTAAAAGCAACTCCCACAGAGGCACGCAGACCGGACCAGTTTACGCCATAATTATACTCAGCGCCCGGTTGAATCACTAAAGAAGAATCATCATAATATACATAGGTATCCTCCTGTACAGTCTGTATTTTGGCCTGTTTATCAAAGAGATATCCAAGTGTAAGATTCAGAGAAACAAACTTATTGAATGTAAATTGCACCTCTACCGAGGGTTGTATATACCAGTTTACAGATTGGTAATTCTTTTTTTCATCTATCTCTTCAAATTGATTAATCATTATTTCTTCCTCCGGATAAGGCTTAGGATCTTCCAGAGTAAATAAGTAATGTTGATTAATATCGTTAAAAATACCACCGGTAGCGATTCCGACATTCCCGGAAAAACTAACCTTTCTACCAATCGGAATACTGATAAAATGAGCTTTGTAATAACCTCCGAAAGCATTTCCGTTGGCAGTTAGATCTCTTTTTAATTCTCCGGAATAATCCTGTACATGATTCCTTCCACCGGTAGAAAAATAATCATATCTCATACCGAGTTCATGGAAGGAAAATTTTATTCCTGCGTATGCATTATGAAATAATCCGGCAGGAAAAGTTTCCATGCTTTTGTAATTTTCACTTTTTATGCTTTTATTGCATTGTCTGACATCTTTTTCCTGAAGATATTTCATATCTTTCATCTGGTATTTACCATAGCCGGCAGAATATCCGACAACAAACTCCTGTGCGCAAATATTCAAAGAAAACAAGAAGAGGAAAGCTGAAACCAAAGTGCTGTATAATTTCATTGTTAAAGTTTTAAAATTAATAAGAATAGGGATAAATTGTTAAGCGACTTGTAAGATATGCTGCGTATGGTTCTTTAAAATAAGCGGTGATGTAATAGGTATTGGAATACCATGTATCAGCAAAATTTAGGATAAAAAAGGGCTCATTCACTATGGTTTCTTGGGTCCCCCACTTCGACCGGATAGTATAATAATCAACCGTTCCATAATAAGGGTCCGGTACATTCCATGTTATTTTATAAATAGATTCATCGAGCTGTTCATAGGAAGGATTTAATGAGATGGATTTTCTTCTGAAATCTACCGGAATTTCGAAACTCTGTTGCAGGTAGTTTTGTTGGGCTAAAGAAGCCAGACTTCCATCTTCGCAATTCCGGAATATCTTTAAATGTATTTTACAATCATCCAGTTCAAACCAATAATAAGGATCTAAATATAATACTTCTTCCACTCTATAATAAAGCAGGTCATCAACAATTTGCCCCCAAGGCAATTCCAGATAAGCCCTTACCTGATACTCCTCTTCTAACGGTTTATTAAACTGATAACTAAAATGGGTATAATTCCATTCATAATTCCCGTTTTCATTTAACGGAGCATTAATTATTAAAGAATAATTCGGATCTTCTTCTTTTTTAATCTCTACATAGTTTATATCTTCCAGTTCATATTCACAGGAAAAAAACACGATCAGGAAAAAAAAGAAAAAACTAACACTAACTTTTCTATTCATGTGGTTTAGGGTTTAAGAAAATTAAACTGCAAAATTATACAAAATAGTCAATTTTAAGTTTTTTTTAACCCTAAAGTTATATTCTAACAATAATTATTCTAATTATTAACACTTTCTTTATAAATAAAAGAGATGAAATGTTTTCTTATTTCATCTCTTCTCTAAGTTATAAATATGTATTTTATCGGAATCCCTATCCACTTTTGTAATAAACGCTAGATAAGAAAAATACTTCGCTTCTTTTAAGGAGAGAATGATTTTCATCAGGTATAAGAGAAAAAGGTTAATTATTTCCTGGAGAATTGCAAATTGAATATAAGACCTACCCCTGATAATTATATACTTTCTGATGCAATATCCGGACAATTTTATTAAAAGAAACCTCCATATTTATAAGACCGAAACTCATCAATAACAAAGAGACCGGATTTTTACCCGGACTGTAAGGAGGCTGTAGATAAGGAGCCGAAAATAGTACAAATCCTATATTTTCATAGAAACGGATACGACGTTTACATATTTCATCTTCTGGAGGTTCAACCTCCAGAATAAGAGGAAGGGAAGACTGAGTGAGCAGATTTTCCAATATTACTTTTCCGTAGCCTTTTCCTCTGGTCTTCTCATCTACGGCAAAATGTTCCACGTATATAAAATCTTCAAAATTCCAATGTGTAATAAAACCTATTGTTTCTCCATTTTGCGTGTAAATGTCAACATGAAAAGCCTGTTCCTGCTCTGCAATACGCAATACTTCGCAGAACTCCCGCCTCTCATCCGGAGGAAAAGCCTGTTCATAAATAGAACGGATACTTTTCAGTAAGACAGGATCCTGTTGAGAAGAAGAAAGTTGATGGTACTCCATTTTCTGTTTCTGTTATTATATTTTTTTTACTAAGACAATTCTTTCGTTGAATTTGTTTACCATTTCATCGAAAAATGCTTTTAAGATGCCATATTCATTTGCATCATACAAATTCTTTTTAAAGTAATAAGATGCTTCTACGGAAATTGTGTTTCCTGACTGACTGATTTGATAATTTATGTAAATTCTGGGATTATCATAGGTTTGACTTTTAGGAAGGTACTCTATTTCATAGCCTTCAGGAATTTCAATGCTGCTTTTATAGGAAGAGGATTGAAATAATATAAGGTCGACAGGGAACATACGATTGTTTTGTTTAAAAATATTCTCGGTAACGGACTGATTAAGGAATGGATGAATAAATAGCTTCTGATCTGTTTTTTCCAAAGGATATTCACTCTCAAAAGAAAAAACAAAAGGCTTGTCTATTTCTCCGTAATTTTCTATTCTTATCTCTCCGAAAAGTTGAATATCTTTTTCTTTCAGCCAACTTACCAGATTATCTTTTTCTCCTCTGTAAATACTTCTGTATTTATAGCCATCGTAATTATGAGAAGTAATATCCGTACTCACAAGAAGTTGTTCCTTTTCTTCTTTTACCTCTATCCGAAAAGACCGCTCAGTGAGGGCAATTTCTTTCTGGCTTGTAAATATCCAGTCATTTGATTTTGGTTTTATAATCAGTCCGTTTACATGGATACATCTTTCCGGAAGCTGTTCAAATTCCAGCATCGGCTCAGTGGCATCCAGTAAAAATGATATGTCTTCTGCATGTGCCTGAACAATTACATAATTCAGGAATTTTTCAAAAGGATAATCTTTCATTACAACGCCATGTTTTCTTGTACTTACAGCTACCGGATCCGCCTTAATACCGGCAGCCCGTAACAGCCCCAGAAGGAATAAATTGATTTCTGCCGAGCTACCGGTTTTCTGCTTCATAAAGTCCGGAACTTTTAAGGAGGTGAACTTACCATTAAACCCATTCCAATTATAGTTCTTTTTCACATACCGGGTAATCTTTTTAATGCATTTCTTATCTGATCTATCAGCAAGACCCAAAGAAGGCAAGATCTTTTTCCCTTCCTTTTCAGCCGATTTAATGTATTTTCCGAAGCTATCATCTTTTAATAATTTATCGGCAATTTCGGGCCATGTACTCATGTATAAAGAACTTCCGCCGGAGGGATAATAAATTTTGCACAGCTGTAAATTGAGGCTCATTTTATAATCATTGGCAGAAGTAATGAATTCTTCATCTCTGAAAGCAGGAATATTTTTCATTCCGAATGTATATTCCATTTCTTTGTACTGAAGACGGCCGAAATAGTGAGTATGACTTAATTCTACAGCCTTATATTCATCGAATTTATTGGCTCCTTTAAGAATGTAGGTATATTCATAATAGGGAATTGCCCGATAAGTTAATAAACTATAGATTACAGGAATCTTTTTTTGGTATTCCCATTCCCTCATATTTACAAAATAAGGAGTGGTAATCGTATATTTCAATTCAATCACAGATCCTTCCTTCACATCCGGCATGGCAAATTTCTTCACCCGCCAGTTAGTATGAGGCTTCTCTTCAAAAATATTCTTTTTTTCCAATTTTGTTTTCTTTATTCCCCCGGGTTCTACATTATAAGTGGTAGCTTCTATTTCAATAAGCTCAACCTCATTATCAGCGTAATAGGGCAACTCAAATTCTCCATATTTAATTCCGGCCTGATTAAATATTTTAATTTTTGTTCTTATTTCCATCACCAGATCCAGGCGCCCTCTTCCTTCGTTTTTAGAAAAATAGTAGCTTCCTATTTCATATAAAACCACTGCTTCCGCATCATTATCCTCCGGATACCCGGTCATACCAAGTTCATAAGCAGTAACTTTACCATATTCCCGGGAATAATTGGCTGTCTGAGCGAATGTAAGGGTAATTCCTACCCACATCCAACATACAATAATAACGCTTTTCTTTTTCATAGTATTTATTTAAGTTTACCGGATTTAAATATTTTCTGTCTATAGTTTATGTAAATAAACAGCTTTCTTCTCATTGTTCTTTATTTCTGAAATGAACTCATGAAAGGCATTGTATTCGGATAAAGGATAACTTCCTCTATTAATCAGAAGAAATTTCGAAACAACAAGTAAATTATCCCGCTTGGTATAGGTGACGGTATATTCTCCGAACGAAGATACCAAGGAAATTTCAGGAGAAGCAATTCCGGCAGGTGCCAGTGTACCCAAGTCATATACAATTGTATCTACCATGCATATAGGAATATCAAACCGGAGTTCCTGTGTTCTTTTTTCCGGTATCTCATATACAGGTAATTCCCAGGGAAAAGAAGTTAGGATGAGATCATTCCCATACTGTTTATATATATCTTTTATTGTTACTGTTACAGCAATGTCTATTTCCGCGATATCCCTGTTATCTTGTTTGAAATCCAGACTTTGTACATTCATCGTCCCAAAGTTCCAATAGTTACGGATGTATTTCTCCATGCGGCTACGATTCATGGAAGCAAACAGGAAAGAAGCTTCCTGATAGGCATCTCCCCGCTGCTGTATGTCTATTGTCACCATGGAAATCCCCTTTTGTAAAGGAACATGGATTTTCCGTTCGCATTTTACATTTTCGGGTTGTAAAAATGGAGTCCGAATGAAATGGCTGTTATCTTTCTGTATAATAAATCCATCCCTCCCTTGTGTAAAGCTGCCGAGATATCCTGCAGGAATATTTTTAGCCGTACATTCCAGAAACAGGATATCCTGCTCCAATGGTACCGTCAGAATCACATGATTAAAGGCCTGGTAAGGAAAATCTTTATGGATATCAGGAATTTCATCGCCTGCCATCACCAGTGTATAAAAAGATTCTATACCGGCATATTCCAGCATCGCCTGCAAATAATTACATAATGCCTTGCAATCCCCGTATTTATTAGTTACGACGTAGCTTGCCGGATAAGATTTTAATCCGCCGACATCGATCTTTACATTTACATATCGGGTATTCTCCTGCATATAATAATACAATCTTCTGACGATTTCTTCCTTATCCGATATTCCTGTCAAAAGTGTATTTATTTTTGTTTTTTCTGATTCCGGAAGATCCCGGGCTCTTTCATTGAGAAGGTAAATCCAGTTCCCGAAATCCTTCCAGCTTCGCCAACTACCCTGTTTTCCATAATTGAAATCTAATGGCAGGACATAAATATGCGGCATCTCCATAGCCGATAAAGGAGCTCCTTCTTCTCTTTTAAAAGGATCGTAATAAGTATGCCATTCAAATATTGTTACCTCCTGAGTGTTTGTTATTTTCGGAGGACCGGTATGTATTTCTTTATGTTTTAAAGGATAATCTGCCGGAACTTCTACTGTGAGTTTCATATTCCTGACCGGATATAAAGAATGGGGAGTAAAAGAAGCGATATACAAAAAACCGGAAGAAACCCGTTTGAAAGAATAAATGACCCGATACGGATATTCATTATGTTTGAGTTCAAATGTTTTCACAAAATCATCTTCATATAAGGAATAGCGTGAAATGGCACTTAAATCTTTTATCTCGGACTTCTTTAACTTACGGACTACTTCTCCGCTGCTATTTTCAATCCGGGCTTCACCGATATTCAGGTTTTCTCCTTTGGTATAGGGAATCTGTATATAAGCCATGTCATCTCCCATCCTTTTATTAATTTGTAAAACAATGGTATCTTCCCGGATCAATTTATTTTTTATAATTTGTACATGGGATATATAGTGGATAATCTCCGCATCTGGCTCACCTGCAACACAAGAAAGAGAAAAGTTGAAAAGAAATAATATGGTTAATAAATTCCTCATAATAAGCAGAAAAGTTCTTTAAGGTTAAACATTCTCATTGGAGACCAGAAACAAAGCTATTAAATTTATTTTACTATCCAACAAACATTCATAATATTTTTCTGTTTTTAGTGTATCGGGATGAGAATTAAAATTACAATTTTAATATTTTTGTGTCTTTAAATTATTTAACCGCTCTTTTTTATGAGACAGTTCTTCAAATTTGTATTTGCCTCGACTTTAGGAGTAATAATAGGCAGCCTGTTATTAGCCGGCATCTTTCTGACAATCATCGTCAGCAGTATTTCTTTTTCAAAATCCAATTATATTCCTGAACCGAAAACCATTCTCCATCTGAAATTAGAGGGTGACCTGGAAGAACGTTCTCAGGAAGATGCACTGAAATTTCTTGTCGGAAATTATGTCAATCAGGGTGTCACTATTGGGCTGGATGATATATTGACTGCTATTGAAAATGCAAAGGAAAATCCGAATATAGAAGGAATTTATATAGAATGTGGTATCTTTTCCGCTTCCGTTGCTTCTGTTCAGGAGATCAGGAATGCATTGAAAAGTTTTAAAGAAAGTAACAAATTTATAATTGCTTATGGAGGTAGTATGTATCTGCAGAATGCTTATTATCTTTCTTCGCTTGCCGATACCATTATTTTGAATAATCAGGGAAACTTATTTTTCAAGGGCCTTGCTTCCCAACCTGTTTTTTATAAAAATATAATGGAAAAACTGGGAATAGAAGTAGAAATCTTTAAGGTAGGAGCTTACAAATCGGCACCGGAAAGATTCAGCAATGAAAAGATGAGTGAAGATAGCCGGATACAGGTACAGGATTATCTGGAATCCGTATGGGGAGAAATGCTCCGGGATATTTCCACGGACAGAAATATACCTGTGGATAGTTTAAATTCATATGCAGACCACTTACTAACTTACCGTCCTGCTTCAGAAGCCGTGAGACTGAATCTTGTAGATACCTTAATGTATGGAATTGATGTACTGGATTTATTAAAAGCAAAAGTAGGACTAAAGGAAGAAGATAAAATAAAACTAGCTGGTATTTCTGAAGTTGCTTCTATAAAAAGAAACCTGCCTAAACAAAAAGATAAAATTGCTGTTATGTATGCAGTAAACGGAATCGATGATGGTTCTTCCAATGGTGTTAAATCCGGAATACTGATTAAGGATTTAATCAAATTGAGAGATAATGAAGATGTAAAAGCAGTTGTGCTACGGATTAATTCTCCGGGAGGAAGTGCTTACGGTTCCGAACAGATCTGGAATGCGATCCGGGAAGTAAAAGCAAAGAAACCGGTGGTGGTATCTATGGGAGATTATGCAGCATCAGGCGGGTATTATATTGCTGCCCCGGCAAATTACATTTTTGCTCAACCGGGTACATTGACCGGTTCGATAGGTATTTACGGAATTATTCCTAACCTGACAGGTTTATATGATAAAATCGGTCTGTCCTTTGATCTGGTAAAGACAAACAGGTTCTCGGATATGCCCAGTGAAAAACGAAAGATGACGCCGGAAGAAAAAGAAATGATGCAGGTTTATATAGAAAATGGGTATGACCTCTTTCTGACACGTTGTGCAGAAGGACGAAACCTTTCGAAAGATTCTGTAAACCGTATTGCACAGGGCAGGGTGTGGACAGGAATAGAGGCACTGGAAATAGGACTGGTTGATGAACTAGGGGGACTAGAGAAAGCAATCAGAAAAGCTGCGGAACTTTCAGATACGGAAATATTTGCTGTGGTTCATTACCCGGAAAAGAAAGATTTCCTAAGTTTATTAAGCGGAAATCTGGATGAAAGCCTGGAAGTGTACTTTGCAAAGAAAGCATTGGGAGACAATTTCAGGTACTTCGATTTCATGAAACAACTTGAGGCTATGCCTTCCGTACAGGCAAGGTTACCCTTCGAATTAAATATTGAATAATATCAGGTGAAATAACAAAGAAGAGATAATTTTGAATTATATTTGTTATACGAAAGAAAAACCTATTTTTACCATATAAAATTACTTGAGTATGATTTTTAAGTTTGTTTTAATATCAGATGAAGTGGATAATTTTTCACGTGAAATCTGGATAAATTCCGAATCTACATTTTTTGAACTGCATGAAGCGATTTTGAAATGTGTAGGTTATGCCAATGACCAGATACCTTCGTTTTTTCTTTGTAACGACGATTGGGAAAAAGAAACGGAAATTACATTATTTGAAATGGATACAGACTCAGATGTAGATAACTGGGTAATGGATAAAGCCATTCTGAGTGAACTGATTCCGGACGAAAAACAAAAGCTCATTTATGTATTTGATACACTGAATGAAAGGGTTTTCTTTATGGAGTTGATCGAAATGATTTATAATAAAGATATTGCTACTCCCAAATGTACATCTTCCATCGGAGAGCCCCCAGCGCAGTTTCTGGAAGATAATTTTTTACAAGATATTACCGCCCAACTGAAAATCGGAGAAAACTTCTATGGAGAAGATAGTTTCAACCCGGATGAGTTCGACGAAGAAGGTTTTGATGACTTTGTAACAGAGGGAGAAGATTTCAGCGATTCTTTTTAATCGTTTATTTACAACATAACTACCGGATAATACCTGATACCGTTATCCGGTTTTCTTATATAATCCGTATTTACAGGTGAAAAAAAATTTAATTATCCTTCTGGGGCCGACCGGTACAGGTAAGACAGCCTTGAGCCTTGAATTGGCAGAAGAACTGAATTCCCCGATTATTTCCTGTGACTCCAGACAGTTATATCGGCAGCTTAAAATCGGAACAGCAGCTCCGACAGAAGAAGAATTAAAAAGGGTAACCCATTATTTTATAGGAACGCTTGACTTACATGACTATTACAATGCTGCCCGTTTTGAAGAAGAAGTAATTGCTTTGCTGGAAAAATTATATACGGACACGGATAACATATTAATGACCGGAGGATCTATGATGTATATTGATGCTGTCTGTAAAGGAATTGATGATCTTCCGACGGTAGACCCCACTTTAAGACAGGAGTTACTGGATACTTTCGAAAAAGAAGGGCTTGAACCACTGAGAGCCCGGTTAAAGATGCTGGACCCAAAACATTATGACCGTATCGATCTGAAAAATCCGAAACGAGTATTGCATGCACTGGAAATCTGTATCATGACAGGAAAGCCTTATTCTTCCCTGAGAACAAATCCGAATAAGAAGCGTTCTTTTAATATTATCAAGATAGGACTGAAAAGGGAAAGGGAGGAACTTTATCAACGGATTAATACCAGAGTAGATGATATGATGGAAAACGGTTTGTCGGAAGAAGCAAAAAGAGTATACGAATACCGACATCTTAATTCACTGAATACAGTTGGTTACAAAGAGCTTTTTATGCACTTCGACGGTAAATATACGCTGGAAGAAGCGGTAGAGAAAATAAAGCAGAACACACGAATTTATTCACGCAAACAGATGACTTGGTTTAAAAGAGATCCCGACATCCAATGGTTTTATCCTGACCAAAAAGAAGAAATAAAAACATTTATCAGAGAAAATATCTGAGGGTATTTTCTTTTTTACCTATTTATAATTGAACATCAGGATCCTGCATATTATCATTATGGTAGGTTTGTTTTTGGGCGGTTGCCATAAAAATAAGCCCGGTAAATATGATATAGATCCTGAAATCGAACCGTTTCTGAATTTTTTCCTGGAAGAAGCTCAAAAAAGAGGCCGCACCTTCAACCTTCATGTGGATGGTTTAATTATGAAGTTCTCCCATCTGGAAGGAGGGCAAATCGGCTTATGTCATCATACCGTTCCATTATTGATTGAGTTTGATTCGATTTATTGGAAGACTATTCAGGGAAAGAAAAACGAATATAACCTCAAAGCCAATATTGTTTTCCATGAGCTCGGGCACGGCTTACTTAAAAGAGGACATGATAATTCCGTCCTGCCTTCCGGGGACTGGAAAACAATTATGTGCGGGGGAGAAAAGATTGACAGCCGCAACTGGAATGTAAATTTCTATGGATTCCGCGAAGAATATTATATAAATGAATTATTTAATCCTGAAACACCGGTTCCTGACTGGGCTCTTCTTCACCCTGATTTCAAAGATATTAAGTACCGGACAGTATTTGAAGATAAATTCTTGAATAATGCTAACAAATGGGCCGTAAAGAAAACCCCATTATATAAATCCTCTATCCGCAATAAGGAATATCAACTGGAGGCCTTGACAGGAAAGGCGATCTTATCTCTTACAAAACTAGGGATAGATGTGAAACATGATTTTTTGTTTGAGGTAAAGCTTCAGATGAAAAAGACAGAAAATCCGAGTGCCAAGGTAGGAATCGTCTTTGGTAACAATGAAAATAAAAATACGAATTACTTTCTTATTGATAACAAAAAAAGGTTTTATATCGGTAATTCACAATATTACGGATGGTTTGCGGAATGTCCTTCTGACTATATCAAGCCGCTGGCATTTAATTTACATTCTATTCGTAAAGTGAAAAATATGCTTTATTATTACATAAACGGCAAGTTTGTCTATCAAAATGAAATTACCAATCCGGAAGGTACTTCTTTCGGTTTTCAGATTTCCGGAGATTCTTTTATGACAGTAGATGAAGTAAAAATAAGTATGCCGGATAATCCTCAGAAGTCATCTTACTTTGAGCAGACTATTTATGAAGATAGTATTGTAGAAGGAAAGCCGGGACGCATGTATGCAGACAGTTTATCTATTTCCCTACCTCCTCTACCTTAAGAGCTTCTCCTGTCGACAAAGAAGAAGCTGTTTTTAGCTCCACTAACAGGATGGATTTTAAGAACCGCTTCAAAAGAGGTAAGAATTTATTTCTGTTCTTCTTTTAATTACACATACATTTCAGGATTAAAAAGAAAAAAAGTATGTGAAAAGAAAAACAAAGATTATATTTACTTTCTGTTTCGTTACGGAATTTATTATCATGGATAAAAAGAGCAGCAGGTATGATTGATGAACTAACAGTTCCTTCTTATTTTTCTTTATCAGAGATCAATTTGATGGTAAAGGATTCTATCCGGCAACAGTTTCCGTCTCTCTACTGGTTAAAAGCAGAGATCAGCGAGATGAAAGTAAATGCATCGGGACATTGTTACCTGGAATTTATTGAAAAAGATCCTTATTCGGGACGTCTCTCAGCAAAAGCCCAAGGAAAGATATGGGCAAATACATTCCGGCTTATCCGTCCTTATTTTGAAAAGGAAACCGGCCAGGTTTTTACATCGGGCTTGAAAGTATTGGTACAGGTATCGGTAGATTTTCACGAAATATATGGCTACAGCTTTACAGTATCAGACATTGACCCGGCTTTCACAGTAGGGGAGATGATGCAGCATCGGCATGCTGTTATTAAGCAACTGGAAGAAGATGGGGTATTGACATTAAATAAGGAGTTGGATCTTGCTCCTCTTCCAACCCGTATTGCTGTCATTTCTTCAAAAACAGCAAGTGGATATGAAGATTTTGAAAATCAAATCCGTTTGCAGGGTAATCGTTTTAATTTTTCGATAAAGCTATTTCCAGCCGTGATGCAGGGTGTACAAACCGAAGAATCTATTATAAAGGCTCTTAATCGGATTTATGATCATTATCATCAGTATGATGTGGTGGTAATTATACGGGGAGGGGGTGCTACTTCGGACCTAAGTTGCTTTGATAGTTATCTGCTTGCAGCTAACTGTGCCCAGTTTCCTCTTCCTATTATTACAGGGATCGGCCACGAAAAAGATAATTCCGTGGTGGATGTGGTAGCACATACCCGGGTAAAAACACCTACAGCAGCTGCGAATTTCCTGATTGATAAAATAACGGCTGCCGAAAATGAATTACTTTACCTGGAGAATGCAATTTACCAGCATTTAAGTCATTCTTTCCTGATTGAAAAAAACAGGTTATCCACTCTCTCGTCCTCTCTTTCTCTGACTGTTAATCAATTATGTGCAGGCTACATTTCTCATCTGGAAAGAATAGAACAACGAATGGGTAGTTCTTTGAGCACTTTATTTTCCCGGCAGAATTATAAAATTAATCTTTTTGAAAATACCCTAAAACTGGCTGCGCCGGAAAATATCCTGAAAAAAGGATATACATTGACACTTCATCAAGGGAAAATAGTAAAGTCTCCAACAGGACTGAAAAAGGGGGAAGTTATTACGACACGCTTTTTTGACGGTAATGTAGAGAGTGAAATAAAATAAGAGAAAAGTTACTCTTTATTGGAAATCAAGATAATAATGTAGTCTTTCCCGGTCGTGTTCTGAAAATTCATCCAGCAAAGAAAACTGGTCTATGGATTCCAGTTTTCCTTTATTATTACGAAGGGTAACAAAGGCTTTTGCCTGATAATAGTTTATATAAGGGTGTTGCCGAAGTTGTTCCAAGTCAAGGAAATTTACTTTTAGTCGGTTAATGGAAGGAGATTTTATAGTGAACCATGGAATTAATGTTTCATAGGTTTCAGGAGATATACCCCATACTTCTTTTAATTGCTTAACAGAATAGAAGCCTCCGAGTTTGCTGCGGTATTGTACAATTCTTTTAGCAATGCCGGACCCGATGCCGGGTATTTTTTTTAATTCTGTGGTATCAGCAAGATTCAAATCTATTATTGTTCCTTGAGAATATTTTTCCTGCCGGGGAAATGATGGAGTAAAAGTATGCTTGGGCTTTTCATAAACGACTTTACTACTTTTGTAGGCTTGTTTTTCCGGTAAATCAATATAAGGCTGTATTTCCTGAAACCATTCTTCTTCTATCCCATATATTTTCGTAATATCTTTTTTTGTCCTGAATACGCCTCCTTTTGTACGGTATTTCACTATATTTCCTGCCTGATACGGTTTTAAACCCAACCGGACCAATGTGGCCGAATCGGCTTTATTGGGGTTAAAAACGAAGCGTTCGGAGGAAATGTCTGAAGAGAAAGGAATATTTTCTTTCTTTTCAAGAGATTCCAGAAAAGAAAGGTAGGTATTCAGGTCTTCTTCTTTAATTGAAGTTGAAACAGGCGAGATTAAATAAGGAAGACATCGGGTAACAATCAATAATATGAAAACTAACGTAACTAAGACAAGGGTAATCACACGTTCGGCTTTAGAAAAATAAAGGAATTGCTTCCACATAATACGACTCTTTCTTTTGTGCCAAAAGTAAAGGAAATGGTTTTTATTTTCCTCAACCCAAAAGTAGGAAATAAAAACTATGGGTTGTATAGTTTTTATTTATTAAGAAATTCCATGGCTTTTAATTGCTAGTTATTTTGCAGCTTTTTATTAAACCCTATATCTTTTGGGAGAGGAAATAAGAAGCGGGTTATTATTAAAACCCACTCTTCCCTTCCCTGAAGGGAAGTACCTGTTTGGAACAAACAGGGGTAGGGTTGTACACAAGATGATAAAAACAGAAGGGTTTCCTTGCTGCTTATCATCAAACCCCTCCCCTTTGACGAAGTCAAAGGTACTCCCCTCGTACGTTTGCATGAG